>CAZRDN010000055.1:0-4636 GCA_964598875.1 uncultured Gammaproteobacteria bacterium | reverse complement strand
TAAAAGAGCTAAAGGTAAAAATCCCAGCTGGCATTGCTGATGGACAAACCATTGAATTACGGGGTGAAGGCGAGCCTGGTGCTAAGGGTGGAGAACCTGGGAATTTGTATTTAACCGTCAGGGTGCGCGCGGATAAGGTGTTTAAGCGCGAGGGTTATAATTTGCATACCCAAAAGCAGGTTAGTTTTACCTTAGCTTCATTAGGTGGCAGTGTGCCTTTAGTAACTATGGATGGGGAGATTTCCTTGAAAATCCCAGCTGGTACTCAGGGTGGCGCCGTAGTTAAGCTGGAAGGCAAGGGTGTGCCACATTTACATAGCAAGCAGAGAGGCGATCTCTTAGTAACTATTAAGGTTATGACGCCCACTAAACTTAGCCGTAAGGAGCGCGAGATATTACAAGGTCTGCCTAGGGAAAAAGGCGAGAAAATATCTTAGACAGAACAAATAGATGATAGTGATACTGAACCTTACTGAAGGTTGACTTAATAGTGCAAAATCAGTAAGCTGAGGCCAGTTTAAAATAAAAATCAATCATAAAAAATGGGAGTTAACAATGGGAAACAACAAATATCCCACAAATATCGCACAGCTTGATAAAGAGATTAAGGGCTTATTCAAGCGGGAATATCTCATGGATGTGCTGGATCGCTTTTGTTTATTATTCAGCCAGATCGGTGATATCTTTCATTACTTAACGCATGACCCTGAATTCAATCCGCCAGCCAGGGCCTGGGACAGCAAAGAAGATCATAAGTCCATTTTGGCGCAGGCCCTAATGCAACTACTTATGACCTGTTCGGCAGCAAGGCTTAATTTCATTGATATATTTAGGGAAGCTCTAGGCCTACCTAAAGATCACCGTACGGTCTTATCTATCCATTGGCTGGATGAAAAAATCGTTACTTGGCCAAAGTCAAAGGATAATAAGGAGTTAAGAGACCGCTGTTTGGAGGTAGTTGCTAATGCCGCCAGTTTTTTACACACTTATCAGAAGGGCGGTTTTATTAGCAGTATGCAACCCAATGACAGGGTCTTAATGTGTTCAGCCAATGCCTTAAGATCTTTGTTGATCATCATATTGTCTTATGACTACTCTTTTACGGAAATCTTAAGACTTGGTCTGGATAACCAAAGAAGTTTGGATTGGGCTAAAAAAGATAGTCAAGAAAGTAATACTCACGAGATTATTGGCACAGTGGCTATGCCCGGGCGTATTGATGGTACTGCTTATATAGTAAGCAAAGATAACCCTTTGAATTTATTTCCTGAGCGTGGAATTTTAGTGATAACGCACGCTAAGCCTGATTACGTCGGAGCTATTACTAAAGCAGCTGCTGTGGTCACAGATAATGGCGGGATAGCTAGTCATGCAGCCACTATTGCTCGCGAATTTGAAGTACCCTGCTTAGTGGGCACAGGTGATGCCACTAGCCGCATCAAACACGGCGCTCGTGTTTTAGTAGATGCCTTGAGTCTCTTGCCAGATAATAAAGGCAAAGTGTTTCTGTTCTAATTTAACAAAGGACTGCCCTAATTGCAGTCCTTTTGCCTTACAGTTGACACGGTTGTCCTAATGCTATAAGGTGTGGTCAAAAATAAATATATTCTTTCACAAAAATAAAGGGTGATACATGAAAAAACCTAATATCACAGACCGTCGTATAGAGAAAATTCACTTATCACTAAGCAAAACCAAGCCCGTTGAGCCGGTATTGCGTGAAGATCAATTTTTTAAGCTTATTTCCAAAATAGGTAAAATAGAGCCGGAACTGTCAGCCACCAAGGTGCTGACTAATAAAGGCCAAGTCTCTGTCCCCAAAAGTTTATTAGTAGAAACTATGCGGGAATTTTTATCAACCTGTGTGAGCTGTGAGCTGCTATTAACCAATGTCTTTGGCGAGGCCTTGGCTTTAGAACCAAGGCAGAGTTACAAGCTTACCTTAGCGGAAGTTGAAAAAACAGTAGGACATTGGCAAAAATTGCCAACCCGGCAGGATTATGTGAAGAGTGCTCTGGAGCTGGTTGCGGAGGTAAGTATTTTTCATTCTTTTGTGATGTCACCTCATCGTGACCTAAATTACAATCACCAGAGAACCGCTGATTCATCAGCTAAGGCCCTGGCAGGATTAATAAAATTAATATTTTCTTCCGGATATTCAGTGGCAGAAATTGTCACATCGGCTGTTGATGCCAAATGAGTATCGTTTATGAGGCTGCTTATTATAGCAGCCTTTTTAATTTATCGATTTAAGCGCGTCAGTTATGTCCGCAATATCCTTTATCTGAACCAGCTTAGCCCTAAGTTCACTGGCACCCTTGATGCCTTTTATGTAATGCGCCAGGTGTTTACGCAGCTCAATTAGGCCATACGAGCCCTTAGCCTGGAGTGATAATTCTGCATGCTTAATTATGGCTTGTTTAGTTTCTTCCCATGTAAGATCAGTAAAATTACCAGTTAATAAGTAATCTTTTGTTTGTTTAAAAAGCCAAGGTCTACCCCAGGCGCCTCGGGCGATACCAACACCATCAGCATCAGTTGCCTCTAAAATTTCTTTGGCTTTTTCAGGGGAGTAAACCCCGCCATTGGCTAGTAGTATGCCGGGCCAGATTTTCCGCACTTCTTTTACCATTTGTACATCAGGCTCGCCATCAAAGGGCTGCTCATAAGAGCGGGCGTGTAGCATAATGGTACTAACGGGCAAATGCTTAATTTTATTCACTAAATCAAGCGCAGTCACTTTATCCACGGCACATTCAAATTTATCTAGCTCATCTTCACCTTCAACCTTGTCACGTGTGTTTACATTTTGGCGAATTGAAGCACGAATTTTTATAGAAACAGGTAGTTTGCTGCCTTGGCAGGCAGCTTGTACCAGTTCTTCGCACAAGCCTAAATTACGCATTAGTTTTACTCCACCACCACTCTTTACCACTTTATAAGCAGGGCAGCCGAAATTTATATCAACCCCAGAGAAACCCATTTCTTCTAAGATCTTTACTGATTTGTAAAAAAGTTCAGGTTTGCTGCCAAATATTTGGCATACTACCGGCTGTTCTGATGATTCAAAAGCTATCATTTCACGAGTCCGTGCGTTGCCATGACAAAGCGCGTCTACAGAAGCAAATTCGGTGTAGATAACATCAGCGCCCCATCTTTTACACATCTGGCGGAATGGGGTATCGGTCACCCCAGCCATAGGGGCTAGAGCTAAGATGGGTTTTGGTAGTTGTTGCCAGAAATTAGTCATATGAGCCGTCAAAGTATAGCAATCATTACAGTTATTGACAATAGTAACGACTTTTATTAAGATGCGGGCAAATAACTAAAATAAATATAATTTATGGAGGTAAAATAATGCCCTTTCAAAAAATACCATCAACAGCGTATAAGTTTAATCTCATAATCCTAGTAGTATTCATATTCTGCTATGAATTTTATATTGACTTAAGCGACGCTAGTGTCGGAACCTTTCGTTTTCTTCAAGTTTCTAGTAGTGTGTTAGCTCTGCTATTTGGTTTATTGATTGCAGAAATAGTGGCCATAATTTTATGGTTAATTCTGCTAATTAGACACCATACCAGAAATGAGCGCACCTTAATGGTGTTCGCAGCTTTCACCGCAGTTAACTCCGCCTTATTTTTCGCTATAGGTGTAGTATTCTTATCGTTTCCCATGGTGGAAATAATTGCCATTATACACGCCACACTATTTGCTATATTAGCTATCTCGTTCTTTGTCTTTGGGGCATATTCTTGGAATTATCGGGGCAGATACGCCTCTATTAGTGAAATAATAATCAGACTATTTCAGTTTGTCATAGTTACTTGGGTAGTAATATATTATTACTTGGTAATATTTCATTAACATATATTAAAGCCGTTCTGTGTAAACACATAGAACGGCGCTTTATTTTCCCTTGACAACATATAGTTATAGGGTTAGGGTAGGGGCAAAACAGGACTTTTAAATAATTATTATAAAACAATAAATATTGGAGGCACTATGGAAATTGTTGGTGGTATTTTTGTGGTAATCTTAGTATTACTGTTTTTCTACTTTATATATAGGTTAATGGTTGGTAGTATTATGGCGCAAATTGAGGAAGCGGTTGATAAAACTGCTCCACCTGAAGTTCAGGATAAACAACGCGAAGAAGCTGAGCTGGAAATACTTAAAGCAATGAACAAATTCAACCAGGTTACTTATAATAATGGTTTCATGTAAGTGGAGTTAATTTGCCCGACGCGTTAATAAGCGTCGGGCTTTTATAAATAAAAACCACCCCATGGTTTTTTAGCGAATCATAAACCCAAGATTTGGTTAGGCTTTTCCCGAAGTTACGCCCCAAACCTCTACTAGATGATTAGAACCGATATCTAATCAATTTGGTTTGGATAAATATCCTTTGATCGCGTGGTTTAGACCACAGGGTGGAGAGTGGCTATGCGAGCCTCAAATACTTATTGTATTTGACATTTTGTTATTTCAAAGAACAAACTTATCTTAATTTTTTAGTTATTGGGCCGAGTTCTGTATCATCCACCGCAAAGCCTAGTTCTTTAAGGCGGTTACGAATATCATCACTCTTAGCAAAATCTTTGGCTTGCCTTACTTTCTCGCGTTCATCAACCAG
>CAZRDN010000054.1:0-4666 GCA_964598875.1 uncultured Gammaproteobacteria bacterium | reverse complement strand
AGCAAAAGCAGTCAATAAGGTACCGCCAGCTAAGCCATCAAGCCCGTCGATCAAATTTACCGAGTGCGAAGTGGCCACAATTATAAAAATGAAAATAGGAATATACCACGCACCGATATCAAATGAGCCCAAAAAAGGAACGTGAATGGTGGTCCATTCTAATTTAAAATAAAACCACCAAGCGCCGACTATAGCAATCGCTGCATAGATCAATAAACGGTGTACCATGGTCAAACCGCCGCCCTTGGGTCCTAAGCGCCTAATATTGAACCAATCATCAACCAGTCCTACTAAAGCCGAAGCTATTAAAGCGCCCATGGGCAAAATAGTTTCGCTACGAGTCAAAAAGTTAAAATGTGCCAAATCAAAAATTTCAAGATAAAAAAATATCAAGGCTACTAGCAAAGTAGTGAACCAAACGAGTATACCACCCATCGTAGGAGTACCGCTCTTGCCAGCATGCAGCGAAGACATGATGGGCGCGCTGGCCGAATCCCTAATTTGTTTACCCAAGCGATATTTATACAAAAAATGGGTGAGGACCGGCGTTGATACCAAAGCCAATAAGAAAGATACAGTGGTCAAAAATAATATTTGTAGTACAGGTTGTAACATAACTTTAAGTATTGATGCGCCAAAGTAACCAACTCAACCAGTATGCTCCTACGGCAACAAACACAGCTGACCACAACCATAAATAGCGCAAGGCTAAACTAGAACGAGTCAAAACATAGGCTAACGTAAAATCAACTACTACCATAAATGATGTTATGGCAGGTAAAATAAATATCCATTTACCTGGCGCCAACCAGTTGGTACCAACATATATAGAATAACGCATTATTACTGTATCAAACTGCCATAATTTTGTAGCCATAAACCAATTTAAAACCACAAATATCACAGCAACTATAGCTGGCACAAAAGACGCTGGTCGCCGCCAAAACGCCCTCCAGTTTTCGCGCTGCCAAAATAAAAACGAAAGCTTCATACAGCAAGATCGAAGACATTTGTAAGTGTAGTCTGCTTAAGCGCTTCTTGGCAAACCTACTTAAATTAAGTTGCTTGTAGGAGCAAAGTCTGGTATAATAAATTGGCTTTAAAGGTTATAAAACCCTAAATAACACTCAAATCAAACACTATGCTCAGTCAGAACCATCTTACCAAGGCTTTGTTGGCAAGTAAGACGCTGACTAACACGGAGGTAAAAGATTTAAAAAACAAGCTAACGAGCGAGAATCTTAGCTTGGAAGAGTATCTCATTAAGAAGCATGTTATAACTGAGGAGGTGCTCTATGAAGTGGTGGCCAAACAACTGAATCTGCCCTATATTGACCTGCGTAATATTACAATTAGAAAAGATATATTACTGACCGTTCCGGAACCAATCTCGCAAGCTCACGAGGTTATTGCTTTTGACAGAGACGACAAGATCATCAAACTCGCCACCACCGACCCTGACGATTTACAAACCTTTGAATTCTTAGAAAAGAGTTTACAGGCTAAATTACAAATACACCTGACCTCACCCAGCTCCTTCCGTGAGGCTGCTAAGCAGTATCATCAAAGCCTAAAGGCTGAGTTTGCCAAACTTACCGGCACTGAAGAGAAAAAAGAAGAAGCTAAAGAGGGTAATTTACAAGAACTGGCAGAAGACCTGCCAGTGGTTCGTATTGTTGATACCCTTTTAGAATACGCCATATTTGAAAGGGCTTCTGATATCCATATAGAACCGGCTGAGGCTCAAGTATTAGTGCGTTACCGAGTTGATGGCATCTTAAAGGATGTCATGACCTTACCGAAGAATGTTCAGCCTGGTTTAGTGGCTCGTATCAAGATTCTATCTAATCTTAAATTAGACGAGCACCGTTTACCTCAAGACGGGCGTTTTAAGATAAAAACTAAGGAATATGAGGTTAGTTTTCGTGTTTCAATTATTCCTATCTTTGACGGTGAAAAAATTGTTATGCGTCTGTTGCAGGAATCAGGCCAAGTCCTTACTTTGGAACAACTAGGGATGCAAAAAAAGCCATTTGAAGCTTTGAAAAGAAATATAGAAAAGCCTCACGGTATGATTCTGGTAACCGGCCCGACCGGTAGTGGTAAAACTACTACCTTGTATTCCATCTTAAATGTACTCAACACTCCAGACGTAAACATCTCTACAGTAGAAGACCCGGTTGAATACCGAATGCCACGAATTAACCAAAGCCAGGTCAATCCTCGTATCGGCTTCACTTTCGCCGGCGGATTACGTGCCTTACTCAGGCAAGACCCTGACATTATCATGGTTGGTGAGATCCGTGATACTGAAACTGCAGAAATCGCCATCCACGCGGCTATGACCGGCCACTTAGTACTCTCCACTCTCCATACCAACGATGCGGTCGGCACACTACCAAGATTATTAGATATGGGAGTAGCGCCATTTTTAGTAGCCTCCACCACTAATCTAATAATCGCCCAAAGATTGGTTCGTAAAATTTGCCAGAATTGCATTACCTCCTATCAGCTTTCAGCTAAAAATGTTGAAGACCTGGCTAAACAAATGGATTTGCCAGCCCTACTAAAAACCCTTATCCGCGAGGAAGCCATAACAGAGGACCAGAACATGCAGAACCTGCTGTTCTACCGCGGCAAGGGCTGCAAACAATGCGGCCAGGAGGGCTATCGCGGCCGAGTTGGGATTTATGAGCTTTTTGAAATCACCCCAGCAGCTGGCGAACTAATCTTAAATCGCGCGCCGGCAGCTCAGCTTAAAAAAGAAGCTTTAAGCCAGGGGATGATTAGTCTATTGGAAGACGGGTTTCTTAAGGCTAAAAACGGTATAACTACAATTGAAGAGGTTTTGCGCGTTACTAAAGACTAAAAAATTATGAAATTCAAATATACTGCCAGAAACAAAAACGGCGAATTGGAAAACGGCGAGCTTGAGATAGGTTCAGAGCATGAGCTGGCTGAATATTTAAGGAATAAGGGCTTACTGCTGACTAAAGCTGAGGCGGACGGACAAATTCAGAAAAAAAGCAGCCAATTAAAACTCCCTTTTTTTAATCGCGTTAAAATGGTGGAGAAAGTTTTCTTCACGCAGAACCTACAGGTCATGGTTAAGGCTGGTTTATCAGTATCTGTGGCCTTGAAAACACTGGCCATGCAAACTTCCAACAAATCTTTTCAAACTATACTGATTGATATTCACCAGAAAGTAGACAAGGGTAATTCGCTGGCAGACGCCCTAGAACAATACCCTAAGGTTTTCCCTGAATTGTTCGTAAACATGATAAGAGCTGGTGAAAAGAGCGGTAAACTAGAAGAGGTTTTACTACAATTAACTATCCAGCTGAGAAAAAGTCATGCCTTGGTAGCCAAGGTCCGGGGCGCTATGACCTACCCGGTCATAGTCATCACTGCCATGGTTGGTATTGGTATTGCGATGATGGTGCTGGTCATACCAAAAATAACCAGCATATTTGAAGAAGTGGATGCCGTCCTACCACTACCTACCAGAATACTTATTGGCATAAGCGACTTTATAATTACGAACGGCCTTTGGTTGGCTATAGGTTTTATTTTGTTAATAATACTATTCATCCGTTTAATCCACACCAGTAAGGGACGACTGGTTTGGCACGGCTTTTTATTAAAACTACCAATCATCTCCCCGATTTTGAGAAAAATAAACTTGGCCAAATTCGCGCGTACCTTCTCGTCCTTAATTAAAACTGATATTCCTGTTGTCCAATCATTTCAAATAACCGCCAGTACTCTGGGAAACGCCCATTATCGTCGAGCTATTGATAACGCGGCCGAACGGGTAAAGAAGGGTGTGCAGATGGCTACTATTTTAAGTGAATACCCCAAGCTTTTTCCACCCCTAGTAGTTCAGATGGTATCGGTTGGCGAAGAAACCGGCACTACTGACACTATTTTAGGAGAGTTAGCTATTTTTTATGAAGAAGATGTGGATAGGACTATGTCCAATCTAACAACTATACTAGAGCCAATACTAATATTGATGCTTGGTGCTGGGGTGGGAGCTCTGGCTGTATCCATCATTCTACCAATCTATACGCTTACCCAAGCGGTATAGGATCTTAAGGCTATGTACTGTCTTAAGAAAACCAAAGGGATAACTCTTATTGAAACCTTGGTTGGCATCGCGATTTTCATTGTGATTGCTGGTGGTATTTATAGTTCATACATCGGGCTTATTAAACTAACCAAGGTTACTCGTTGGCGCACGGCTGCTACAGCCGTGGCCAATCAATATATGGAGATTGCCCGAAATCTTACCTACGCCGATGTTGGCGTACAAGGTGGTATACCTAACGGGGTACTACCAGCTACCCAAAATGCCGTACGCGACGGCACAACTTTTACTGTCCGTTATACTGTAAGAAATGTTGATGACCCGTTCGATGGTACTATCGGAGGTTCCCCAAACGACACTTCACCAGCTGATTATAAACTGGTGGTGGTTGAAGTCACCTGCGCAAGTTGCGACGCCTTAGGTAATCTTGCAGAGGTTAGCACCCATTTATCCCCTAAGAATCTGGAAACAGCCACTAATAATGGCGCCTTATTCATTCAGGTTATAGACGCTGACGGACAACCAGTTGAAGGTGCTGATGTCCATGTTGAAAATAGTACTTTGGTGCCGCCGGTT
>CAZRDN010000053.1:0-4777 GCA_964598875.1 uncultured Gammaproteobacteria bacterium | reverse complement strand
AGTCTGTCAGGTGGTTGGCTTGACCATCGAGTCCGAGGGGCCCGCCTGTCAGGTGGGCGAACTGGTCTATATCTATGACAAGCATGGGGGAAGCCCGATTCGAGCCGAGGTGGTGGGCTTTAATGACAAGGCTAAGATTAAAACCGCCAAAAAAACAACAAAACCCCAAGCACAAGCCGGCACACGAGCCAAAGAAAAAGTTTCCCAAAATACCGGACCTTTTTGTATGGCCGGCAAACACAGTTCACGCCATACTACCCAGCTTGAAAATGCGGTTCCACCTAAAGCTGCCGTTTTAAGTAGTATAAGATACTGGGTTTTTTTAAATAACATCAAGCCGCTGATAATAGCCAAGGCAGCGAATAAAGCCAAACCATAAGGGCAGGGTGATAAGCCCCAGATGGATAAGCCGACGCATGATAAGATCCCAGGCTCAGTCGCTGGGGCGATGGCTTGGCGCAAAGTCACGGTCAAGGCAAAAATAGTCCCCAAGAACGACAAAATAAAAATGATTTTTAACCTTCTCATAATATTAGTAAACTATTTTAGGCTCAGTCCCCCATTTAGCAACTGCTTCAGCTAGGGCGGAGCTGGGATTTTGTTTTACAAATTCTTTAATGCTCATACCAGACATAACAGCTTGCCTAGCCTCCAAAGCCGCTTCTACTCCCCTGTCAGCGCCCTTAGGATGACCTAAAACACCGCCGCCCAGCTGAATAAAGATGTCATAGCCTAGTTTATTCACTACCGTATCAATCACGCCAGGATGAAGGCCACCTGAAGCTACTGACCAAACCGGCTTGAGACTGTACCACTTTTGGCCCAAGGTATGGAAATTAGTATCAGGTTTTGTCTCTGTCATGGTCAGAGCCTGGTTAGTGTGATGCTCTTCGCGTGTTATATGGAATTGGCTATAAGCATCATAGCCTGAGACCTCAGCTGGATTCATAGCCGCATCGATCAATTCGCTTTCCCCGTAATCCTGCATTTTTGATTTAGGGCTACCAATATGGAGTGAGTCCACGCCCAACAGGCGATATATTTTTGCTAGTGTTAACATGGAAACACTAAAGCCCCATAAACTGCCTTCGCCCCTTATGCCGGGCCCTGATTCCCTCGTCATAAAGCCATGCATGGCCCGGTGAGCATGAATAAATAGACCCGGGTTCTTTTGTCTCATAGTATGAACAGCCGCAAAACCAGTAGTCACCACATCCATCATCATCACTCGTCCGCCTTCTTGGGCTATCAAGTTAGCGTGGTCTATCATGATATCAATATCAGAGTGGGTAATATTACAAAGATATAATTTTTTGCTATGTTGCTGGGCTTCAATTTCCCGTTGGACCGCCAGAACTGCGCGACATCTTTTTTCAAAATTATTAAAAGGCAGGCTGGTGAGATTTTCATCATCCTTAATAAAATCATAAGAGCCATCGCCCGCTGTCCATAAACGTTTAGCTAAAGCCGCTTGTTCCTCGGCGGTGCGTCCGACCTTCGGTTTGGGTACTGTACCTAGAATAGGTTTTCTATCAGTGTGCCCGAGCAGTTCACGCAAACCAGTAATGCCATATCTTGGGCCAGGGAATGACTCCACAAATGACTTAGGGAACCTAATATCAAAGATCCTCAGGCCTTGTACCATCTTCATACCAGCTATATTGCCTACTGGTCCAGCTAAGAAACCGGAGATGTTGCCTGGCTCGAACAGGTCAACCCGATAAGCCACTTTGAATAAATGGTCGCGTTCATTAATATCGTAAGCTATGGCCTTGTAATCATCGGCTAGTTTCATACCTGAATCGAACCTGTCCTCTACGGTTGTCCAGGTACCAGTGGATGATTCAGCTGCTACCGAAGCAGCTGCTTGGGCAAACATATTCTCCCCTACGCCATTAGCCAGCTGCAGTTTAAATTGAACAATGACATATTTGTCATCGGCGTTCTCTGGGTGCCAGCCTGGCGGGGCAATATAATCTAGTTGTACGGCCATAATTTAGGGATTAAGGCTAATACTATTTATAGTGATATCCTCTAAAGGATGATCATTGGCATTTGTTTTGCTGGCTTCTATCTTATCTAGCACTTCTTGCCCCGCGGTGACATAACCAAAATTGGTATGCTTACCATCAAGCCAGGGTGTAGCTTGAGCTGTCACAATAAAGAACTGACTGCCATTCGTATCCGGGCCAGCATTGGCCATAGCCACACTGCCTCGTACTAGTAGGTGACTATTGATCTCATCAGCAAAGGCGTAGCCTGGCCCGCCCAGGCCATCATTCGACCAGTCGTCATCGCGTGAATTTGGGTCACCACCTTGAATCATGAAATTTTTAATTACCCGATGGAACTTAGTGCCGTCATAAAAGCCAGCTTCGGCTAGCTTAATAAAATTATTTACTGTGTTTATTGGTTCGGGGTAAAACTGCACAGTGATATCGCCCAGGTTGGTATGCAAAATAGCAGATGACATATTACTAGTAGCTAAATTTGAATTATTGATGACTGGTGATGGGGTGTTCGGCGTGGCAGCTGTCTGGGCGCTCTCATTCGGCCTGGCTTGGTTAAAATCCTCAATAGTGGGCGCGACGCTGGGTGCTTTTAAGCTACAGGCTGATAAAAACAAACTTAATAAAATTAAACTGCTCAGTTTGGCGAATCTCATAAAAATATTGTATCACAGATTACTGATTATATGTTTTACCAAACCGTTATAGCGCTTATCAACATAGATATACTTCCACCATCGTCTGCCTTTATAAATCCCGCCTAAACCTCCGACTAAGGTCAAACATACTACCAATAACTCATGGATCCTAAACCAGGTCTGCCAAGAAAAGCCAGCGCCAAATGTTTGATAGTCGTTCACCAGCTTTGGTATATACCACAGCTCCAGCAGAGCGTGCAGCAAAAAACCAAGCAAGGCGCCGCCCAGCGTAGTCATTGTTATATAAAAGTATTGCTTGAACATCTTATAAAATTTCCTCTTTCTTCTCCTTTAGGAAATTGAACCAGTCCTCAATAATGCGCAGTATGGTCTTAAATGGCAATTCGAACATGAAATCCAGAATAAAGACGAAGAAATTATAACGGTCAAAGGTATTCGACAGCCATTTGCCAAAAGCTATTACTGGGAAAGAAAAGAAATCAATGATGAATGAGGTAATGGTTTCACGGCCAACGGCAATTTTAAGCTGTCTGGCTTGTTGGCGTAAATTAATGCCAAAGAAGCTGACCAAGGACACGAAGAAGATGAAAAGTGCACCGGAAATGATATTAAAGCCCAAACGCCACAAGACAAAGACCATCACCCCGAAGGAAGCCGATACGGTAATAGTATAAAGCAGCGCGTAGAATAAACGTGCCCAAAAGCGGGTCCGTTTGGCCTTTAATCGCTTCGCTGAGTAAAAGACCTCATTACCCCCGTAGACCATTTCCTTACTACCCACTACCAAGGCTTCCTCATTATCTAAACCTGGTGATTTTATCATCAGGGTGATTATCATCATTAATAGCGGCGGAAAGACCAGGTTTATCCCCAAGGGCAAATAGCTAATATGACCAATGATTAAATTTTCATAAGGCAGTTCCAAGAGAATAGCCAGCACGATCTTAGTGATAAAAATGTAAGCCATAGCATGGAAACCCTTACGCCTTAAACGTCGCCTGGTAGCCTGCCAATAAGACTGGTAATTCTGCCTGATCTCTTTTTCTAGTTTATCCGGATAGCGCACCAACTCCTCTATCTTAGTTTCAGATGTCATTATCACCTGACGGAAAATGACCACCGGCACCAATAATCTTTTAACGACCGGCATTAGTCTTCGGCCTAAGGGGTCACTACTGATGTCAGCAAAGAAGCTCAACAACTTAGACACCTGTGGCGCTAAATAGCTTACAGCCTCGCTGTTATTCAGTTTGAACCAGTCAGGATAATAGTGCAGCAACAAATGATAATTTAAAATGTCTCGGTCGGCCCGATTAAGTATGCGTTCCACAGTTAGGACTAATTGCGTATTATGTTGATCAGGTGAGCCTGATAGTTCAGATAGATCCAAGGCCGGTCTGATCAGTTTAGTGGCAAAATTAGTAAACGCCAATCGTTCGCTAGGTGAAACTATTAGGTTATCGCATTCGACCGCGGCTAAGCCGATTATTTGCTCGCGCCACCTGGGTACATCACAGCCTAAACGTCGTACCTCATTGAACAAGCTGTAATATTTGTTTATCAGTATGTCCAGTGTTGGTACCAGACTTTCATCCACTGAATCATTCGGTAGATAGCGTGACAGAATAAGCTCGCGCAGCAGTTCATTAGCCACGGCTGGTGTTTGGTTAAACTGGGGCAGGAAGAACTTTCTTTTCAAGAAACGTCTGATGGCATTTTTCCTTAGCAGGTTCTCTTCTTTGTAATCAATGATATTGCGTAGTTTCTCATAGGCAAAAGCCGGCAAACTGGTGAGTTCGGAAATGTGTATCGGCCTGTCTGGTTTGACTGAGGCTTCGCCGGCTGCTTTGTCTAGAGCAATTGATAGGTCATTGATCAAGCCTGTGGGTAATGCCTGGGGCATAAATATGGATTTTTTATTAGCTTAATATAGCTGAATGCGGCGCTAGATTAGCACGATTTTCATTTAAATTCAATAGCCTACTCACTTAGTTTCTTGCACTGCCAAATATAGTGGCTGTTTACTAAAATGTTCATAAACCAAACGGAACTTAGCTACATAATATGCTGTTTCTGAGCGTAAACTAGAAGCCACATTGCCGTGGTACG
>CAZRDN010000052.1:0-4796 GCA_964598875.1 uncultured Gammaproteobacteria bacterium | reverse complement strand
CCAAGGGTACCGCATAAACAAAGATAATGACTCATGGCAAATTGAGCGTACCGGGGCCATTCAGGCCGAATCTATACCAGAAGATGCTGACATTTTTATTAATGGGGAAATATTTGATGACCAGACCCCAGCTACCATCCTCTCGCTCAGGCCGGACGAATACGACATTAAATTAAGCTTGAACGGCTTTCAGTCTTGGACTAAGACTCTCAAGGTTGAGCCCTCTGAAGTGAGCTTTACTGGCGAAGTTAGACTATGGCCAGAAACAAATACTGGCCAGGCTTTGGGTGTAAATAACATAGTTAATTCTTGGCTGGCGCCCAATGGGGAAAACTTACTATATTTAGTAAAACCAACCGCCGGTTTGGAATTATGGCTGCTGAATTTAAAAAGCGGTCAAACCAGACTATTGTCACGCCAAGCATCTTCTGAGATCACCAATTTGGAGTGGAATTCCTCAAGCCGAGATCTGCTTACCCAGGAAAAATCTGCCAATGCCACAATTTGGCGATTGTATAATTTAGAATCAAATTCCTGGGAGGATATTACCATACCAACTGGTTTAACTTTCACCAATGTACACTGGGGCGAAGATCGCAATACAGTTTATGCCACTACCGACACGGAATTGTATGAAATAAACACCCGCACCCATACCAATAAAATGATCTGGCGTGAACGGATAATGGACTTCCGCATTCACGAAGAATTGGTCTTTGCTCTAACGCGCAGCTCCGGGGAAGCTATTGCTCTAAAGTTACTTAATCTATCAACCCTTAACGCCGTGCCGTTGAGTGAATCGCCCACTCTGTCTACTAATGTCAGATTTTTGCCAAGCAACAACGACTGGTTACCCTTATTCGACACGGACCGCCATACTATTCACCTGCTTAACTCACCATTATCTGAGACAAACTACCTAAGAACGCTCCCAGATATAACCACCTCTAGCTGGTCGGCCGAAGATGACCTCATCATTACTAACAATTTTGAGATCTGGCAATATAATTTCAAAGACGAAGCCCCTTCATTTATAGAAAGACTCAGCAGTACCTTAACGGGAGCTCAAAAATTAGGCAATGAGCCTTATATATTATTCTTTACCAACGATGAGGTTTGGGCTATTGAGTTAGACAACAGAGGCGAGCGCCAACGTTGGCTAATCGGCAAGTTTGACCACAGTGTGACCGATATCTTTACCAGCCCTGATTACAAAACTCTTATCGTGCAAACGACTAAAGACTTTTATATATTGAATATTACTTTGGATCATCAAGCTTACGCGCCGCCAGTTGATTCGCCCGTAGCAAAGATTCGAAAGTACCTGCATCTGTCCAATACCCAGTAAGTTTAGTGAAGCTCATCTTATCTGCACCAACATAAATATTATTAACGTCGGTAATCTCGAACTCTCCCCTGTCAGATGGTTTAAGCTGCTTGATAAAATCAAAAACTTGCGAATCGTATAAGTAACACCCCGTAACCGCCCAATTTGACGGCGGATTTTTTGGTTTTTCTATAATTCCACCAATCTTATCACCATTTATTTTAGCCACCCCAAAACGCTCCGGATCAGACACTTCTTTAAGAAATACATGGGCGCCTGATGGTTGACCACTAAAAGACCTTATACTGGTTGTTAGATCATCTTCATAAATATTATCGCCTAAAATAGCGGCTATGGGGCCATTATCAGAAAAATCCTCAGCCAAGGCTAAGGCCTGGGCAATGCCCCCGGGTTCATCTTGTAATTCATACGACAGTCTGACGCCCCAATCTTTACCAGAACCAAGCAGATGTAAAAAATGTCCGGCGTACTCCGGCCCAGAGACAATCAGGATCTCCTTGATACCGGCCCTTGTTAAAGTCTCCAGCGGATAATAAATCATGGGCTTATTGTAAATAGGCAGCAAATGCTTATTCGTAACCTTAGTAAGAGGCATCAGTCTCGTACCTAAACCGCCAGCTAAAATAACTCCTTTCATAATATTATTTTAAATAATCAGCCAAAGCCGCTTGCCAAGCCCTTAAAGGATGGCATTTGGAATTCAACAAAATACCATATTGGGGTCTAGCGGCCACTGTGGGGTAATTATTAGAACTAGTCGGGACTAATCTGGTCTTTATGTTTTTAAGACGCCAAACCTCCCTAGCCACATCATACCATGTCGCTACACCCTCATTAACCAAATGATACACTCCGGGGCTATACCGCTGACTTATGAGTCCTACTATAGCTTCAGCCAGATCATGAGTAGAGGTTAATTTACCAAATTGATCATTAACTACCTTAATTTCATCTTTTTCAGTAGATAATTTTATAATATTATCTATAAAATTCAAACCTCTTGGTTTGCCGCGTTGTGGCGACTTACCATATAGCCATGATGTTCTGATCAAATAACCGCGGCTGTAAGCTATCACGTGTTTTTCCCCAGCGGCCTTGGAAGCACCATACACACTTATTGGCTCCGGCTCTGCTCCTTCCGCATAGCCAGCTTTATTCTGACCATTAAATACCATCTCGGTGGAAATATGAATAAATTTGGCCGCTACTGCTGAAGCCCCCTCCACTAAATATCTAACTGCCTTATCGTTCAAAGCCAAGGCAGCCTCACGATTATTTTCAGCACCGTCCACATCGGTATAACCAGTAGCATTAATAACTAATTCCGGCTCTATTGTTTGAAAAACATCAGCAATGTTAGGCCCATAAGTTAAATCTATTTCCTCTCTGTCTACACCAATGACCTCATGACTAGATTTTTCAAACTCTCTACCCAAATCTGTGCCTAACATACCACGATTGCCAAATAATAAAATACGCATAACTACTTAGCTGTTTTTTTAAACTCTTCATAATCCACAATATAATCAGCTCGTTCAGTATTATAAAGCGTAGATGAAACTGCCACTATCACGGTACCTGGTTCCCATTTTTCAAAATGATGCCAAACATAAGTTCCAACATACATAGCATCGCCTGGTTTTAAAGTAATATCCTTTAAACCAACGCCGTCATCAATTTGAGCTACGGTGCCACCGCGTACGCAAAAAAACACCTCTTCCTCTATTTTGTGGCAATGCGAACCAGATGGTTTACCACCATCAATAATCGCATACACCCTTTTTACTTCAAAAGGAATCTGATTTAATCCCTCCAGAGCGATTAAACTAAATCTATCATCAGTATTTACTGGCAAGCTGAATGTTCTAAAAATACCCATAAATCAAGATAAATGCGCATTCATTTCAGCGCGTTTTGTTTCCAATTTTTTTACCCAATCAGCATTTTCCTGATACCACTTAATAGTTTCCTTAATAGCCCTTTCAAATTCGTATTGCGGCTGCCAACCTAGTTCTCTTTCTATTTTTTTTGAATCAATGGCATAGCGCCTATCATGGCCTGGCCTATCAGCCACAAAAGTTAATAAACTTTCTGGTTTACCTAACTCCTGCAAAATTATTTTCGCGATTTCCACATTGGAACGTTCATTGTTAACTCCTATATTATAAACTTCACCTGCCTTGCCCTTATGCAACACAGCATCAATAGCTGCACAATGATCCATTACATAAATCCAATCACGCACATTTAACCCGTCACCATACAATGGCAACGGTTCATTGCGCAAAGCTTTAAAAATAAAAAAAGGGATTAGCTTTTCTGGGAACTGATAAGGTCCGTAATTATTGGAACAGTGCGTCACACGCACGTCTGTACCGTAAGTTTTAAAAGCCGCTCGTGCTAGCATGTCGCCACCCGCCTTAGCGGCGGCATATGGCATATTAGGAGCCAGCGGCGTATCTTCAGCAAAAGCATCATTGGAATCAAGCGACAGGCTGCCATACACCTCATCAGTAGAAACCTGAACCATAGTACGAACATTCTGCAACCTCATACTATCTAATAAAGTCTGAACACCCAAAGTATTAGTTAATACAAATTCACGATTACCGCCGTGTATACTTCTGTCCACATGGGTTTCAGCAGCAAAATTTATTATGCTTTCAATCCTATTTTCTGTGATCGCTTGATTTATCGCGGCTGCATCAGCTATATCACCCTGGACAAACTTATAACGCGGATCACTGGAAATATCCGCTAAATTTTCTAAGTTGCCAGCATAAGTTAATTTATCAAAATTAAGCACACTTACATCCTTATACTTACTAAGGGTGTAGTGTATAAAATTTGATCCTATAAAACCCGCACCGCCTGTTACTAATAATCTCATAATTCTATTTTACCACTTAAATTACTTACTCTTAACCCGCCTTCTCGCCTGGGCCCGCCTAACACGATTCTCTGACGAACCGAAATGATGAGCTAATTCATGCCAAACAGTCTCGGCTACCTGCTGTTTAGCTTCTTCTACTGTACGACAGGAGTTCAAAATTGACCTTTTAAAAATGGTGACTTTATCAGGCAGGTTGCTATAGCCAGCGCCACGAGAAATCTGTGGTACGCCCTCATACAGGCCAAATAAACCTTGACCTGTTTTTAATCCAGTCTTAGATAACTGTTCGGCTGTCGGCTCCTCAGCCCAAACAATAACTACGTTATTTAGCAATACACGGAATTTATCAGGAATTGCCCTTAACCCTTCGGCCACTAACTGTTCGAATTCTTCATCGGTTAACTGCAGCATCAGTTAATTTATACTTTAATGGCAGCTCTAATTTTTTTGGCAATTTCTTCCATCTCATTGCCTTCGTAATCATGGGGCCCCCACAACTCCAGGCCGTCTTTAGCTCGTCGCGGAATAATATGCACATGGGTATGAAATATCACC
>CAZRDN010000051.1:0-4817 GCA_964598875.1 uncultured Gammaproteobacteria bacterium | reverse complement strand
ATAAAACCCGCACTCAAAAGCACAAAGGCCAAAACTATATTCATAGTTACACCCGCCACTAAAACTATTGAACGGCGCCAAGGTTTTTGTGAGGCAAAACTATCAGGCTCATTTCTATTATCACCACTTTCACCCTTTAGCTTCACAAATCCGCCTAAAGGTAACCAATTAAAGGAATACTTGGTGCCCCCCTTTTCTATACTGGCCAAACGTGGGGGAAAACCAAAACCGAATTCATCTACTTTTATACCTAAACGCCTGGCGGCAAAAAAATGCCCCCACTCATGAACCAAAACTAGCGCCAATAATATTACAAAAAAAATTAAAACTGTTACCAGCATGAGATTTTAGATGGTCATTATTTCTTTTTCCTTATCGTCACCCAATTTTTTAATCACTTCATTATGTTCGTCAACTAACTTCTGTAGCTCTTTCTGAATACTGAAAAAATCGTCTTCACCTATATCCCCATTAGTCTTTTGATCCTTTAGCTGCTTAAGAGCCTCTTCGCGAATATTCCTAATAGATACTTTAGACTCTTCTAATTTACTATTCATTACTTTGGTCAACTCGCGCCGCCTTTCCTCTGTCAGTGCTGGAAAATTCAATCTGACTATAGCCCCATCAACTACCGGCTGAGCGCCTAAATTCGCCGCCTGTAGTGCCTTTTCCACATCTTTGATTATGGACTTGTCCCATGGGCTAACCACTAATAAACGAGGCTCAGGCGCAGTAATACCTGCTAGCTCTATAAGAGGTGTCATAGTGCCATAGGCTTCAATTTTTATATTTTCCACCAAAGCCGGCATAGCTCGACCAGAACGAATCATGGCTAACTGTGATTTCAGATGTTCAATCGCCTTATCAAATTTAGGTTTTAGTTGCTCAATATATTGCTTCATAGATCATGTTTAGTTATCTATTCTTATGTTAGACGCGCTCTTCAGCTTACCCTATAGACGCTAAAAAGAAAAGGCCTTGGCCCCAACAAGAAAGGCTGGGCAGTATATTAAACTGCGCGTTGATTAATAGCGTAAGCTAACCACTCTAAGGTTAAGCGTGTATGGGCATTAGCCAGTAATTTGCCTTCAGCTTCAGCTATAAGTCTGGCAAAATACCATAATTGCTTTATAGAAAACTTATCAGCTAATGATAATTTATCACCTAAAGCCTGATACCGCACCAATTTTTTCAAACCTAATTTATAACACAATAAATCGCGACTTATAGTCCGCCAAATTGATATCAGCTTGCCAGCCTGTTGTCTACTTAAGGAGACCTCAGTAGCTCCGTCCTTAAATTGATTTTCGAAATACTTTACTGTCTTGGTAAAACCATTTTTGGTAAGCAAAGTTAAAAACAAATCAGCCAGCTCTATCATCTTTTCCAACTCCTCTGGCTCAGCCGCCAAGCTAAGGGCAACGCCCGGGCGGCCACCTGATAATTTAGCCAGATCATCTGCTTGTTGGCTGCTTATTTTTTGTTTGACTAAATAATCCTTTATCTCCTCAGTTGGCACTAGACCAAGCTGCATAACAAAACAACGGGATTTAATAGTAGGTAATATCTTCTTAGGTTCGGCTGACAACAAAAAAAAGACCACCTGGGGTGCTGGTTCTTCCAATGACTTCAGTAGGGCATTGCCTGATTCGGCGTTTAAATAATGTGCGCCATCAATCAACACAATCCGCCAACCGCCAGCTAGCGAGCTTAAGGAAATAAACTCTTGCAACTGCCTTATCTGCTCAATGGTTATATCCTGTTTTTCAGATAACTTTTTTACTAACCAAACATCAGGGTGGGTATCATTAATCACTTGACCGCAAGCCTGACATTTACCACAGCCATTACCATTCTGACACAACATATTGGCCACAAATTTCTTAACCAAGGTGTATTTACCAACGCCCTGGGGGCCTAATAATAAATAGGCGTGGTTAAGCTGATGGCTGTGCCAAGAATTAAGTAAAAACTGATAACTGGTCTGATGGCCGATGATTTTTTCAGTTAACATGCTGATTGTCACTAGAAAATAAATCTTTCTGTTCCATTATTATAGCCATAATAATAGGCAACCACCATAATACGGCCAAATCATTTTTCCAAAGCGGTGTATCTAATGTACCGTGAATTATTTGTACACTTAAGGCACCTGCCAAAATTACGGCTGACCTAGTAGTAAGTACCTGTTTAAAAACCCTAATCACCAGCCACAGCAAAGCAATTAAACCAATTAAGCCAGCGGCTAACCAGGTTGTCAGCCATAAATTATGAGGGTACAAGCTAGAATGGTGCAACTCAATGGCCAACCCCGCATTTTTTATGCTTAACCAACCAGCCTCTCGCGCTACTAGAGTGAATTCCCCCTGCCACTGACCAAGACCCAAGCCAAACCATGGCCTCTCTTTTATAAAATCAATGGCCTGTCGCCATAAAATAAGCCGTACCTCCCCAGAGGTGATGCCGTAAGTTTCATTAGTATGCCCGATCAATAAATTTTTACTTGACGTCACGGAAAGCCAAGGCATTAATAGACTCAAAACAATCATAACTACCCCCATCGCCACCGCCCATTGGGAACGATAATAAATAATGGCACTAATAATTAAAGCGCCAATCACAGCCAGCATAGCGGTATAACTATCGGTCAGAACAACCCCCAGACCAATTACTAACAAGCCCGTCAGCCAGATAATTTTCTGTCTCTTCACTATCTGATTATGATTTTTGCTGTAGTAAAGAGCAGTGGCCACTAAAATTGGGCTTAAATACATAGCTAAAACATTGGGCGAATCATAGCCACTTTGTAAACGACCCGCACCAGTCAGCCAGCTTTGGCACATAGCCAACAAGGTAGTGACGACTGCGCCTAACATCAAAGCCAATAAGATATTCCGGGTAAATTTATCATCTTGAGAATTTTTTAAATAAATAGTCGCTACTAACAAACTTAATAGCAAGGGGTCAAAAATAAATCCTTTCCAAACACCTAAAGCAAGTTTGACATCTGAAGCCACTAGAATACCTATTATGCCGGCCACTAACCAAATAATTAATGGCACCGCCCAAGATAATAGTTTCTTCTGGTCCAACTTCAACCATACTCGCCAATCCCCTTTGCTTAATGAAACCAAAGTAACCAAATATATCCCCAGCTCTAGCCAAGTAGTCGGGATACCCCAAATATTCCACCTAACAACATAGGCTGAAAGTGAAGCCAATAAAACTAAAACTGCCCAGCGGCGCGAGTACCAAGCTAGAGCAGTTACGGGAATTAATAATAAATACAATACCTCGGGCACAAACGTAATTATTAATCTTAGATGACTTTACTTGGCTGATAAAATGCTACGCTTATAAGATTCCAGATTATCAAGCGCTACGCCAGTGCCCTTAGCCACACACAACAAGGCATCATCAGCTACATAAGCCGTTACTCCAGTAGCCTGGCTAAATAACTTGTCAATATTTCTCAAGAGAGCCGTGCCACCAGATAAAACCATACCCTTATCAATAACATCGGCTGACAGCTCGGGTGGGGTAGATTGCAAGACTGATTTAATAGCCTGAATAATGCCCTCTAACTCACCATGAATTGCTTCGGTAACATCATCCGAGGTTACTGTGATGGTGCGGGGCAAACCTGAAACCATATCACGCCCTCTTACATCCATGGCTAACTTATCTTCCAGATACATAGCTGAACCAATTTTTATTTTAATTTGTTCAGCAGTTTGCTCACCAATGGCTAAGCCATACTTTTTTCTGATAAAATCCGTGATAGCAGCATCTAGTTTATTACCACCGATACGCACGCTGGTATTAGAAACAATACCGCCTAAACTAATTACCGCCACCTCGCTGGTGCCACCGCCCATATCAACTATCATATGACCGCTAGCTGAGCCGATTGGAATATTCGCGCCTATGGCCGCAGCAATCGGTTCTTTAATAATGTAAGCTTCCTTAGCTCCAGCCGCGTTAGTAGCGTCTATAACTGCTCTGCGTTCAGTGGAGGTAATGCCTGCTGGTACTGCTATCATGACTTCGGGTTTCAAAAAGCGAATACCGCCCAAAGCTTTATTTATAAAATAACGCAACATGGCTTCGGTGGTACGATAATCGGCAATCACCCCGTCTTTTAGTGGTCTTAAGGCCACAATAGTGTCTGGTGTCCTGCCTAGCATTTCCTTAGCTTCCTCCCCAACTGCTAAGACTTCCCTATCTCCAGTAGAAACAGCCACCACTGAGGGCTCATTAATGACAATACCTCTGCCCGGGACATGGACCAGAGTATAGGTAGTGCCTAAGTCTATACCAATTTTCTTGATGAACATAAGCGCCTAAACTTTAACCAAAAAAAGCCCCCTAGTCAATTTTCTGAGGCTTATTTAATAACGACGCCCTAACAAGGACGCTTATTTAACCAGTCTGGTAAAATCAATAGGCCGCCTAACTGTAGCTGGCGACACACCAGCTTGTAAGGCCTTCATAACACCCACGGCTTCCCAATAATTTTCTACTACAAAAAGCTTACTGGGCTTAAAGGGCAAGTCTGCCAAACTGTTCTTCATATTGTTCTTGTTTTCCCGTACAGCGATTACTGGAATGCCGTTAGCTAGGGCTGAAAGCGTCGGCAAACCTACGCAACCATCCGGAATCACCAAACAAGAAACATCTTCCAAAGTAATGCCTTTATTGGCTGGCACTACCTTAGGCGCCCGATGCAATCCTTTCAAGATGCAATGTAAATAAGTGACTGAAGATGATTCTGAAGCCTTACGCGGATCAATCACACCTGTTTCCAGCTCATCATA
>CAZRDN010000050.1:0-4833 GCA_964598875.1 uncultured Gammaproteobacteria bacterium | reverse complement strand
AATCCAAAAGAATAAAATATCATAGCCGGTTTCCATGACCGAGGTGGGATGATAAGTTGCCAAGTCTTTGGTTTTTTCCGGCCAACCAAGCGTACTAAAGGTCCACAAACTGGAGGAAAACCAAGTATCCAAAGTATCTGGGTCTTGTTTTAATGACCAACTGTGGCATTTTCCGCATGGTCCTATGGCTTCGTATTTTAAATAATCAGCAAAAACCGGCTTGAATTCTGTTAAGATCTCATCTCCTGGATTCTCAAATATTTTCTTGATGGTGCGCATGACTGTAATGTGGCACACCACTAGAATTCTCTGACCGGAATACTTTTTAACAACTTCCGCTAGCCAACTTTTTAATCTCGCTTCCTCTTGCTCATAAGTTTCAGCACCTGGAATTTTATAGCTTAGCTTATTTTTATAGTATTCCGGATCAGTCTGCTTAATTTCATCAGTTGAGCGACGCTCAAAATCGCCATAATCGCGCTCCTTTACGCCTTCATCCACAGTCACCGGCACGCCTAAGGTTTTGGCAAAAATCTCAGCGGTTTGCCGAGCGCGCATCAGTGGCGAAGAGATGATGAAATCTATTTTTTCACCCTTAATATTCTGAGCTGCTTCCTCCACGGCTGAAACAGATTGTTCGTCTAACGGCACATCGGTCCAACCTTGAATACGCCCCTCTTTATTCCAGTCAGTTAATCCGTGACGCGTAAAAATCAACTTAGTTGGTTGGCTGCTCGAAACTAGCCAATTCTGGCAATCCTGACAGCGCCAAGCAGGAATGCGGTGCCCGAACCAAATCTGCCTGGAAATACACCAGTCATGTAAATTGTTCATCCAGTGTTCGTAAACCTTAATAAACCTATCGGGTACTATATTAATGCGATTATTCTTAACAGCCTCTATGGCTAATTTCTTTAAAGTTGTTTTTTTAAAAAACCCCCGCCGGAAAGGCTTATCAACCGCCACAAACCACTGCTCCGAAGGCAGTGGCTCTACTGGCGTTGAGCAGCGATAACAAGTGGAGAGATTATGAGTATAATCATTATCAATTCTATCCACTAACCCCTTGCTCTCCAGCTCGGCTAATATTTTCTCTCGCGCTTCTTTGACATTAAGTCCAGCAAATTTACCGGCATTTTGGGTCATTTTACCATCTGGGCCAATGATTTCCACTATTTCAAATCCATACTTTTGTGCCAATTCAAAATCCACAAAGCTGTGTGCTGGTGTAATGGTCATAGCGCCGGTGCCGGTTTCCCTTTCAGCAATTTTATCCGCCACCACTCGCGCCCTTACCGTGCCATCTATCCAAGGTACATCAAATTCCTTATTAATAAACTTCTTATAACGCTCATCATCCGGGTGAACGATTATAACTTTATCTAAAACTTTTGTTTCCGGCCTGGCTGTACCAATCACAATTGGGCCGTACTTCAAATAATAAAATGGAGATTTTTGTTCTTTATACTCCACTTCATCATCAGCTAAAGTTGTACCACAACGATAACACCAATTAACGATTCTTTTGCCGCGATAGATCAAGCCATCATTATACATGCGCACAAACGCTTCCTGCACAGCTCGCGACAAGCCTTCGTCCAGGGTATAACGTTCGCGCGACCAGTCGCACGAAGCTCCCATAGCCTTCATTTGCGACCTAATAGTAGAACGGGATGATTCCACAAATTCATTCACTCGTTTGATAAATTCTTCACGCCCGTAATCAAATCTTTTTTTACCTTCTTCTTTAATTAATTTTTTTTCCACCACGTTCTGGGTGGCAATCGCCGCATGGTCCTCGCCAGGTAGCCATAAAGTATTTTTTCCCCTTAACCGCCAATAACGAGTAAGTAAGTCTTGAATGGCGATCATAACAGCATGGCCAAGGTGCAAAATACCAGTAGCGTTTGGCGGCGGTAAACTTATACTAAAAGGCTCGCCTTTGTTAGCTAGATTATCTGGATTAAAAAACCCGGACTTTTCCCAGCGTTGGTAAATGCCTGGTTCGTAATCTTGTGGTAAATAAGCTTTTGGTAATTCCTTCATAAAAATAAAAACCCCTGCTCACTAACATCTGCTCACAACTGCACATGCTAGTGAACTGAGGTAAGGTTCCCACTAAAAGCGGGAAGGTACCACCTTACTTGTCCCGCGCCCAGGCGGGACCACTTCATAAAAAGCTATGACGGGCAAACCCGGAAGGCTCTAATCTTCTTAAATCTAAAATAAGAATTTCTGCCTTCGGCGCGACCTGCGGACGCAGGGCAAGCGCGGTGACATAACTGCCGCACTTAAACGCCTATTATTAAAACTGTTAAGCTGCTACTTAAGAGAATCTTTTAAGGCTTTGCCGGCCTTAAACTTTGGTACCATCACTGCTGGTATTTGCATTTTCTCAGATGGATTTTGCGGGTTCACCCCCATACGGGCAGCTCGTTCGCGAGACAAAAAAGTACCAAAGCCAGTAATGGTGACCTCGCCCTTATTCTTTAAGGTCGACATCACGATCTCAGTAAAGGCGTCGATCATTTCTTCAGCTTGTTTTTTAGTGAGCTGCACTTTAGCAGCAATATGTTCAACTAATTCGGCCTTATTCATACTTTTCACCTCCCTTCCGGGGTTAATAAATTAGTTAATATACCTTAAGACTAGCAGATTTTTAGGCTATTGTCACGGCCTGTCTCAACGGCTCAATAGCGTCAGCAGCTCTAGTCTTATTATCAAAATTTATCAGAACCGCGTTAACTATAACTGTACCGGTTTCAGCCGGCTCAAATCTTTCTTTACCCTCATTCACAAAACGATCAAGGATGATCTCGGTTTTAACACCTAAAACACTTTCCCTTATGCCAGTCATGCCCACATCAGTTATGTAAGCAGTTTTTTGAGGCATCAACCAACTATCACTGGTAGGAATATGGGTATGGGTTCCTAACACGGCTGTGACCCTGCCGTCTAAGTACCAGCCTAAGCCTACCTTCTCACTAGTGGCCTCAGCGTGTATATCCACGAATATCCCGCCTACATCTTTAATCAAAGATTCGTCCTGCAATAATTTATCAATAGCTAAAAACGGGGATTCATAATCACCTGGCATAAATACCTGTCCCATTACATGCACTAACAATATTTTTTGTTCACCGGCCGGGATAATTCTGGCACCTACGCCAGGAGTACCTTGGGGCGCATTAAGCGGCCGAACGATTGGCCAATTCTTATCAGCTACCAATTCCAAACCGGCGGGCGAATTCAAAACATGATCACCGGTAGTGAAACCACTGAAGCCTAATTCTTGTAATTCTGTGATTGTTTTAGCGGTAGCGCCTTTGCCGTGAGCCAAATTATCCACGCAGCCAATTACAAAATCTGGCGTGTATTTCTTTTGCCAGCTTGGTAAAACTTGGGCAACGGCCTGACGGCCAGCCCGCGCCACAATATCACCAAAAAATAATAATCTCATGTTACCTGGCGTACTCAATAACTCTGGTTTCACGAATTACATTCACCTTAATTTCACCCGGATACTTTAATTCTTGTTCAATCTTATCAGCTATGGAGCGAGCTAATTTAATGGCAGCAAAATCATCAATATCCCCAGGACTGACGAACACTCTTACCTCGCGGCCAGCTTGAATAGCATAAGCCTTTTCCACGCCATCAAAACCAGTAGCCACATCTTCCAATTCCTGCAAACGCTGCAAATAATTCTCATAAGTATCCTTACGCGCTCCTGGCCGTGCTCCGGAAACAGCGTCAGCAACCTTGGTAATGACACCCTCCAAAGTTTTAGGATTATCTTCATGGTGAGCAATCGCCAAGTAAGCAATCTCTTCAGGCAGATTGAATTTCTTCATGATGTCATAGCCTATTTCCGGATGCGAGCCCTGAATTTCATGGTCCACAGCTTTGCCAATATCATGCAACAAACCTCCTTTAACCGCCACCGTAACATTCGCCCCCAATTCTTCGGCTAATAGTTTTGAGATCAAAGCTACTTCTTTTGAATGCTGCAGAACATTCTGACCATAACTCGTACGGAACTTCAAACGCCCGAGCAATTGAATCAATTTAGGGTCAAGACCAGCCACACCAACATCATAGGCAGCTTCCTCGCCTGCTTTTTTAATATCCTCAGTCATTTCGCGCTTGGCTTTTTCAATTGCTTCTTCAATACGCCCAGGGTGAATACGTCCGTCCTGCAACAAAGCCTCCAACGCTTTCTTAGCCACATGGCGCCTGATGGGATTAAATCCGGAAAGCACAATGGCACCAGGGGTCTCATCCACGATTATCTCCACGCCCGTAAGCTGCTCAATGGCCTTGATATTCCTGCCTTCTTTACCGATTATCCTCCCTTTCATATCGTCAGATGGCAAATTGACCACGCTGGTGGTTGTCTCCACTGCATGTGAGGAAGCAATGCGCTCCATCACAGCTGCCAGCATGGCTCGGGCACGCCTTTCTATTTCCGAGGTTGAAGCTTCTTCTAACTTACGTATCCTAACGGTTAGGTCTTCTTTGTTCTTCTCTTCTACATAATCCATCAAGACCTTTTTGGCTTCATCTTGAGATAATGCTCCAATTTTTTCTAACTTAGCCAACTGTTCCTCTCTGATTTTCTTAATCTCTTCCCTGACAGATTCAAATTTTACCCGCTCTTCCTCAGCTTTTTGCTTTTCACTTTCCAATTCCAACAATTTCTGGTCAAAAGTGGCTTCTCTTTTCTCTAACCTTTCCTGTAGATGCTGCAAATCCTTGCGCCTGCTTGACTCATCTTGTTTAGCCTCTTCAATTATCTTCAAACTCTGCTCCTTGGCCTTGATTAAAATGTCT
>CAZRDN010000049.1:0-4948 GCA_964598875.1 uncultured Gammaproteobacteria bacterium | reverse complement strand
TTGGTCACAGCTTTAGTAGTATTACCTACGGCATCAAGCGGGTCTGTGACCGCACGTACACTTTCAGGCAGCTCGGCCATTTCCGCAATACCGCCAGCGTTATCAGTAATCGGGCCATAAGAATCAATCGCTACAATAATGCCAGTCATGGAAAGCATGGCCATAGCAGCCACGGCTACACCAAACAGATTCGCCAGAGAATAAGCTGCTAAAATAGCCGCAGCTATTACCAATACTGGCCAGGCAGTAGCACGCATAGCCACAGCTAGCCCCGAAATAATATTAGTGCCATGGCCGGTAGTAGAAGCTTGGGCAATAGCCTTCACTGGTTTATGTGTAGTACCGGTGTAATATTCTGTAATCCAAACCAACAAAGCAGTTACCACCAAGCCGATCAAACTAGCCAAATATATATTCATTTCAGAATAAAGGCCGTTGCCAGCCATAAAATATTTGGTGGCAAAATAAAATGCTACGGCTGCTAAAATTCCAGCCACTGCCAAACCGCGATACAAAGCGGCCATGATGTTGCCGCTGCTAGTTATCTTTATAAATAAGCTGGCGATCAACGAAGCTAGCACGGAAATAGCCCCTAATACCAAGGGGTACATAATAGCTGCATCAAAATTACGAAATACCAAGGAGCCTAAGATCATAGCAGCTACGGCGGTGACCACATAAGACTCGTAAAGGTCTGCAGCCATGCCGGCGCAGTCACCAACATTATCACCAACATTATCAGCAATCACTGCTGGGTTTCTTGGATCATCTTCTGGAATCCCAGCTTCTACCTTGCCAACCAAATCAGCGCCTACATCCGCGGCCTTGGTATAAATACCGCCGCCCAAACGGGCAAACACCGAGATTAAACTGCCGCCAAAACCAAGACCGATAAGTGCCGGCAGATTGCCATTACTAAACCAGTAAACCACGGCCACGCCCAATAATGCCAAGCCAACTACCAAAAGACCTGTGACTGACCCACCACGTACGGCCACACGAAAAGCTGAGGCTAACCCTTCTTTAGCAGCTTCGGCTGTCCTAACATTCGCCCGTACTGAAACATTCATACCAATGAAACCGGCGGCTGAAGAAAGAACCGCGCCTACTAAGAAAGCCGAGGCTGTTAGCCAATTCCAGAAAATCCCGAGCAGTACAAATAAAATCAAAGCAATGACAGCCACGGTCTTATATTGGCGTGCTAAGTAGGCTTTGGCGCCAGCCTGAATAGCAGAGGCGATCTCACGCATGCGATCAGTGCCACTGGGTAATTTCACTATCCAGCGCATTAAACCCAGGCCCCACAAAATTGCGAGCCCGGAAGCTAATATAGAAAATATAATAGGAGTGGACATATAACTTCTTATTAAGAGTTTTAATTATTTAAGATGATTCTTCCTCTGGTTTAACCTCAGATGTATCTGCTGCAGGCTCTTTGACAGAGGGCTCTACCTCTTCTGCTTCTGCTGCCTCCTCCGCAGGCGCTGGCGGCGACGCACTCTCTTCTATATCTGCCGAGGTCTTGACTTCACCACTATCACTGCCAATAATATCTATTTTCCAGCCGGTCAATTTTACTGCCAATCGTACATTCTGACCGCCGCGACCAATGGCCAGGGATAATTGATCATCAGCTACTGTTACTTTAGCAGCGTGATTAGCTTCATCAATTTCCACCAACTGAACCTTAGCCGGGGAAAGGGCGGCTGAAATAAATTTTTGAGCGTCACCCGACCATTCAATGATATCTATCTTTTCGCCGCCAAGCTGAGAAATAACAGTTTGCACGCGCATACCACGCTGGCCAACACAACTGCCGATAGGGTCGATATTCTCCTCGGTGGCAGCCACCGCGATTTTCACACGACTACCAGCTTCACGGGCAATTGATTTTATCTCCACCGTACCGGCACCAATTTCCGGAACCTCTTGGGCAAATAACTGCCGTACGATCTCAGGGTGAGTGCGCGATACCAAGACCTCGGGCCCGCGAGCTGAAGCTGATACTGAAACCAAATAAACCTTAAGCCGGGCGCCGGTGGCATAGTGCTCACGCGGGATTTGCTCGGCATACGGCATGACAGCGACCGTGTGACCTAAATCCACAAACACAGTCCGGCCTTCCACGCGCTGCACCGTACCCAAAAGCACCTGACCTTCCTTATCTTTATATTCAGAGAAAACCATTTCCCTTTCTGCCTCACGCAAACGCTGGATAATCACTTGCTTAGCGGTTTGCGCGGCCACTCGGCCGTATTCCTCAGGTACCGGCAATTCGGTACGAATTTCTTCACCTTCAGCCACATCCTTCTTAATTTTCTTGGCGTCTGCTAATAATATTTCCTTCTTAGCGTTTATTTCTTCCTCACCTTCGGCCGGTCCTGTCACCACAGTTTTCACATCAAAAACACGGCTACCGCCAGTAACCGGATCAAATTCTACTTTAATATTCTGATTCGGCTCGCCAAAATCCTTACGGTAAGCCGAGGCTAGTGCCTGCTCAATAGTTTCTACGACGGCCGAGACGGGAATATTCTTCTCGTCACAAATCTGCTGAATGGCCATTAAAATTGGAGATGTTTGCATATTAAATTGTTATTAGCCAACAAAAAACTAGGTTGCTTAATAAAGCACCTAGTAAATCCAATGTACAACAATGGGCGAGTGATGTCAATTTATAAACAAAAACAGCCCCGGTGGGGCTTAGGGCAAGGCAAATAAAAAAGTCGGATAGTGTCTTTCTTTTTGTGGGATTATTATTTTTGTTGGGAGTGTTTTTTGAGGGGTGGCTATAACGCCGGTTTTTTGGTTTTTGTTTTGGTTGGGGGAAATCTCAGGGTTCTTATTTAAAAGCCCTAGGATTTCCCTCAACCAGCCTAAACCACTATCCCCTATATTTCCCAAATTGTTAATCCCGCACTTACCACTATCCGACTGTACTATAATGATAGCGCAATTTTAGGCAAAAGTCAACCTTGGGAAAATCCTGATATCAACCACCGCATCGTCCGCCGATAAGATTACTGCCACCACATCAAACCGTGACTGCTGCGGGAGATGAGGATGAGAAGTTAGGTAAGCTTGAGCTGCGCCTTTTAATTTATCCTGCTTGTGTACGGTAACTGCATCTTCAGGGTTACCAAAGCCAACTCCCCGCCTGGTTTTAACTTCTACAAAAACCAATTCATCGCCCACCTGAGCGATGATATCAATTTCTCCCCAACGGCCCGCGTGCCAATTTTTATCCAAGACAATATACCCCTGGCCAACCAAGTAAGCCTCGACCGCCGCCTCACCAATTGACCCTGTTCTTTGTCGCTGGTGGGGCATAAACTGAAGCCTATTTATTAAAATATTTCTGATTATCCAACAATCGCTTTCTTTCGGCCCGTTCTTTAGGCGCTTGCCAAAAAGTATATTTGAGAATAAAGCCCAGCCAGACCAACGCCATTATAATCCAACCTAAAAACCAAAAACGGCTGCCTAGTGTAGGGGTGGAGGTTTGGGTAAAGAAAAAACTTATAGCCATCAACACGCCAAAAGTCATGCCTAAATTGCCTAGCTTATTAAGGACTTTCCTAGTACTAGGATCACTTAAACGCGGGGAAACAAAACTTAAAACCAAGCCGGCCAAAAAACTCCCGCCAGCCAGCGCTACCATTATCCAAAAATAAAGACCTTGGAAAGGCACTGGATAAGGCGTAAACCAGTAAGATAAGGTAAAAAGTGGGGTTAACCAATTAGGCATGGCCCTAGAATAACCAATTAAACATAATGAATCAAGGGCACGGCCTGTCCGCCCCAGCTAAATATACAAATTGCTGACCATCAAGGCTTAGTGAATATAAATCCGTAATGATATGGCCCGGCCTCGAATTCTTTTTCTAAATTAAAGCCCACTTTTTTAGCCAGGGTGGCAATAGTCTGCGGGGAAAGGCGATTAGCCTGCGGCGGCCCGAACGGAGTAGGCTCTACTTTCCAGTCGACCACCAATAGTTTGCCTTCCGACTTAAGCAGCCTATAAGATTCTTTTAAGATATGCTCGTTCTTCCTGGATTGGAACATGATATTTATCAGTAGAGCATCATCCAGCGTGTCTGCTGGTATCTTGGTCACGCCTACTCTTTCGATATCAGACCAGACCGTTTCCACATTCAACATGTTATCGAGCCTGGCTTTACTTAAAACACCATCGAGCGCGGACTTTAAAATATCTACAGCATAAACCCGGCCACGGCTGCCCACTAAACGCGCGGCTGGTAAAGTAAAATAACCAGCCCCGCCACAACCCAGATCCGCCACCTGGTGGCCGAACTGTAAGCCCAACTCTTTTTCCAATAATGTCTGCGGATTTAATAATCTTACCGTAGCTTCACCTTTCATATATTTTATTATAGCAAGCCGGCCTTAATAGGGCGATACGATCGCCTATGCAGGGCGCATGGCCCCAGACTGGCCAAACACACGGCGTGCTGCCGTGTGCCATAGCCTTTATGCCTGGCAAAACCATATCCAGGATACTCCTTGTCATATTTTGCCATTAAACGATCACGCCACACCTTAGCAATTACCGAAGCCAGGGCAATGGAAAAAATACTTACATCGCCATCAATCACTACTTGAGCGGGTTTGCCTGCTATAGTGCCGCCGATGTTTGGTATATAATCGCTCAGGACAAAATCAGGTCTTGGCGCCAAACCTTGAACCGCCTTGATGACAGCTAGTTTATTAGCTACGGCTATACCTTTTTTATCTATTTTCTGATTGGAAATAACACTCACTGACCAATCAACTTCTGGTGTGGCTAGGGTGAATAGCTTTTCTCGCTGAGTAGGTGACAGTTCTTTGGAATCGCGCACTAATCTATGCCAATCGCGTCTTTTCCCCGCTGCTCGCCGAAAAACCACCGCTGCCGCTACTACTGGCCCAGCCCAAGCACCGCGGCCGA
>CAZRDN010000048.1:0-5001 GCA_964598875.1 uncultured Gammaproteobacteria bacterium | reverse complement strand
GGCTTTGGGGGGCCTGTCTGAACTAATTACAATCTGCTTATTTGCTTGGTGTAGGGTATTGAAAGTATGGAAGAATTCCTCCTGTGTACCCTCTTTTCCTGAAAGGAATTGGATATCGTCCACCAAAAGAACATCCACCGAGCGATAGGTGGCTTTAAACTTTTCTATTTTTCCACTACCAATAGCTTGGATAAACTCAGTGGTGAATTTTTCACAAGGCACATAAATTACTTTTTTTTCAGGGAATTTGGTCAATATTTCATGGCCAATAGCCTGCATTAAGTGTGTTTTACCCAAACCAACGCCGCCGTAAAGGAATAAAGGGTTATAAACTTGCCCAGGCTTTTCCGCTACCGCCAAGGCCGCGGCTCTGGCTAGTTCGTTACTCTTACCAACAATGAAGGTGGAGAAGGTATAACGAGGGTTTAAACCAAAACTAGTGACTGATTCAGGTGGGGGGCTTGATTTAATTGTAGCTGGCTTATCTTTTGTCTCAACCACAGACAATTCTACTTGATAAGATATTTGCTTTACGGTATTGCCGCTGATATTTTGTAAAGCCTTCATAATAAAGCTATGGTATTTGTTTTCTAACCAAGCTTTAGTAAAGGCGTTGGGTACAGCTACCACCACCTTGCCATTCTCAAAAGAAGCTATGTTGGTATTTTTAAACCAAGTCGTAAAATTCGCCTTACTAATCAAAAGCTCCAGTTCACCTAGAGCAGATCGCCAGAGTTCTTGATTAGTCATAATTATTACGATTGATTATTTAAGTTAAAGCAAGACCAGTGATGTTTTTATAACCTTAAAAGGAGTATTTGTAAATTGTTCCAAAAAGGAAACTCTGTTTATAAACTGTTGACGAAATGTGGACAGAAATTATCAACTCTAATCTTTTGACCACAAACATAGCTCTTGGTATAGTAAGTGCGTTGCTCAAACCATTATAATAACTTAGATTAATTAGTAAAACATTTATGCCAAAAAGAACCTACCAACCAAAAAAATCAAAACGACGTACTAGGCACGGATTTAGAAGTCGCCAAGCAACTTCTGCTGGTCGGAGAGTGCTTAGCAGGCGCCGGCAAAAAAACAGGCGCAAATTAACCATTTGAGTTATGCCGCCGGTTATACCCAGGCTGGCGGGTGAAGATAAGTTTCGCAGTGTTTACCGGCGCGGTCGGCGTTTTAGGGGGCAGGACCTAGTAGTAAGTTTTTTAAGGGCGCCCAACCAAAAAACCAGAATAGCTGTGGTTGTGTCCCGTAAAGTATCTAACCTGGCAACCAAGAGAAATTTATACAAACGCAGGTTATGGGGTTGTTTGCGCGACCACCGACACCAACTTCCGGCCAACTTTTACTTAGTGATAACAGCCCAACCAGGCATAAAAAAACTCACTTATCAGAATATAAGTCACCAGCTCAAGGTATTAATAGGTAAACTTCCTCAATAATCATGACACAGATAACATCAGATAAATTAGTATCACTACCACAGCGTATTTTTATAAAAATACTAGCCCTATATCAGCGCACCCTATCCCCAGACCATGGCTGGGGCAGGTTGTTGGCGCCTCAGGCTGGATGTCGTTATTACCCTTCCTGCTCTGAATACACCAAACAAGCAATTTATGAATATGGCGTTGGTCAGGGGGTTTATTTGGGCCTTAAAAGATTGGGTCGCTGCCATCCGTTCAGTAGTGGTGGCTATGATCCAATTAAACAATAAGAGAAAAATATGATTTGGCTTTGGCAAACAATTTTTTATCAACCCCTGCTTAATCTACTAGTTTGGATATATAACCTGGTGGGGGGTGATATGGGGCTCGCTATAATAGTTTTGACCGTGTTGATAAAATTAGTGCTTTATCCCCTATCACAGCAAACTCTTAAATCGCAGCGTGCTTTACAAAACTTGCAACCGCAGGTTGAGGAGTTAAAAAAGAAGTATAAAGACCAAAAAGATAAAATGGCGCAAGAGTTGATGCAGCTTTATCAGCGCGAAAAAGTAAGCCCTCTGTCGTCTTGTCTGCCTTTGTTAATACAACTGCCGTTCCTAATAGCCCTTTTCCAAGTATTTCGCTCAGGTCTCAACTCCGGTAGTTTGGATATGCTTTATCCTTTTGTGACCAACCCAGAACATTTGAATGATACCTTGTTCGGCGTATGGCACCTGGCTGAACGCAGTATTCCGTTGGCGATAATTACCGGTCTGGTTCAATATTTACAAACCAAAATGCTCATTACTACCAAGCCACCACTAGCGGTGCCTGGGTCACAAGACGAGAATCTGGCGACCATGATGAATAAACAGATGAAGTTTATGTTGCCAGCTATGACAGTGGTTTTTGGTTTCACCCTGCCAGGCGGGTTGATGCTTTATTGGTTCATGAATACCTTACTGACCATTGGGCAACAATATTTAACCTTTAGAAAAGATGGCAAGCCAGGCAATTAATGTGATAAATTTGCCCGTGAATACAGCGGCCGGTGACCATTTAGGGCGAGTGGTGGGAGTGGAAGTAGAGACCTCAGGCAGCCAAGTAAAGTATTATCATGTCAGTTCTGCCTTGCCTTTGGTCAAGCTCTGGGGGGAGAAGCTTTTAGTATCACCTGATCAGGTGTTAAGTATCAGCCCAAAAGAGATGGTAGTGACAGATTCTTTTAGTCGGGATTTAGCTAAAACCAGTAACCAGCCAAACCTGGTTCCTGAGCCATCGGCCTAAAAGTTGATAAGAAAAAGGCCTTGTGTTACTTTAAATTAACTATGAATATACCTACCAAACTCAACCGTCGTCGCGCTCGCCTGCGTCATCGCTCTGCGGGTTGAGTTTGGATATTGATAATCTCAGTATCGTTTAATTAATAAAACCCCGCAAAGCGCGGGGTTTTTGTTATTGTTCTTTAACAAATAAAAGGAGTTTGATTATGGAAAAGGTAAAATATTTTCTATCCGACGACCACCAAGTCAGCGAAACCGAGTTGGAGCAAGCAATACAGGAGTTCCATCGGAAACACCCAGGCCAGCCGTTTGAGTTTATAAAACAATCAGCCGGCGGCATAAGAAGCGCGGTGCTGGTCTATTCTAGTCCAGAAGCCATGCTAAATTGGGAGGTCCAAAGGCATCAGGCAGACTTATTTAATAAGTACCAGGAAGAAAACAGGTGTTTTGTCTGCGGTGAGATCAATTGCCGTTATAAAAATCAGCAAATCCATCGATAGGAAGAAAGGATTGTTATGAAAAAAGAAGTAAATGAACGCTATCTGAAAAGCGGTCGGGAAGCAACAGAGGAGGAACTTTATAAAAAAGCAAAATTATATCATCGGCTGTATCCCTGCCGCCCGTTTGTTTTTTATGAAGTATATGGCCAAATAAAAGTCAGGGTAGAAGTTTTTAAAACCCCGGCCATTGGGGATGAGTGGGAAAAAAGTGTATGTGGTTGCGGTGTTGGTTCGTACATTTTTAAACACTCCCTTTTACATCACTACCATAAGGATTTTTTGGTAATAATCAACAAATAAAAAACAAGAGGCTCATCACAGAGCCTCTTTTAAATTAACCTTTTTTTGCCAACTATGATCCTTATTTTTTGTGGCGCCAAGGTGATGGTGGCTGGAGTTTTAAGTGTGCGATAGTTGTCAACTGTTATGGGAAGCTCTTCGTCCGGCGAACTTAATTTAAGTTCTTTTACAGGCACAGCGCTGGATTTATCCGGCTGTCCCCTAAATAAAGAAAAACCAGGCGTTTTGGCAGGGGTTAGCCAGGCTACTAATTGCCCATGTTTAATGGAAATTTGTGAATTATCATGTTCACCCGGACCAAGATTACAAATTCTGACAGCGTGTGGTTTGTCTAGATCAATTTCAAAACTACGTTCGCACTCCAGATGGGGCATACCCTCAACCGTAATCGACTGCAGCCAGTATTGATTATTTACCTTACCCATAGACATTTCTTCCACCAGCCTGCCTGATAGAACATGGCAAGCCAGCAAGCCAGCAGGGATGCCTAGGAGCGGAGCAATGGTTTGGTGTTGGTTGCCTAGGGGTATAAAACCGATGGTGACTTTAGGGTGTTTTACAACAGCTTGTGCCACCTGACTAAGGGTAATGTCATTGCCCACAGCCACCACAGTATCAGCCCCATCACGCACAGCGGATTCTATCAGGTCTTTTACACTTTTCAACAAAGTTAAACGCCCAACCTTACCTTGAATACCAAGGTCCGTTAAGGTAGTTTCCAATTTGATCAAGGAGGCAGCGTAGCTGCGATCTTGAAGATAGCTGTCGTATAAATAGTAGTAAGGCATGAATAAATATCTGAATCTAAATACAAAACGGATTAGCTGTTTTGTCTTTCAATTCAGTTTAGTTCTGGTCTGGAGAGATTGTGGCCTTTTTTATTTTTAGCCGAAGCCTCCGCGTTGTTTAGAGCACTCATCTGACAGCGGCCATTAAAATGAGCGCCATCAGCGATGACCAACACTTTGGCATTTATATCACCTTCAAGTTTGGCGCCCGAGGATAATTCCAAACGATCGGACACCAGCACGTTACCCTTGATGGTGCCTGAGATAAAAGCATTGGCTGCGGTTATATTGGCATTGATGTTGGCCTGCTCCCCCACGCGCAAACTACCACTGGTCTGAATAGTGCCGGTTACCTTACCTTCTATTTGAATATTGCCCTGGCTTTTGAAATCGCCCTTGACGTGAACCGATGGTCCAATTAAAGTTTCGGCAGCGCCGTTTGAGTCAGCTTTAAACATAATATATACCAAAAAAATAATTAGGAAATTCACGCCTATTGTAGTATGTTAAGGGTGAAGCGTCAAAGATATGTCATCAATTCCCTCATATTTTAAGCGCGATTTAAGGACACTTTTAATCCTGATTTTAATAATGGCAGGGTTAATTTTTGGCCTGTGGTACTTAGAGGTAAACCAGGGGTTCTTCAGTCGACTGGCTCAAGAAACCCTATCCTTCTAGGGTAGAGGCAAGG
>CAZRDN010000047.1:0-5009 GCA_964598875.1 uncultured Gammaproteobacteria bacterium | reverse complement strand
AACAATATCGGCAACATCAGCTACTCGCAATCCAGCGTTTCTAAGCACAACACATGTACCACCAGATGCAATTAGCTCAAAGCCTAACCCTCGCAGTTCTTCGGCAAATTTTACAATGCCTTCTTTGTTATAAACAGATATTAAGGCTACTTTGTTCATTTTTCTATCCCTTTTTGTAAATGAAATTTTGTTTATTTTGTGCCCGCACCTTAGCACAAAAAGACCTAAAAAGCAAGCCTTGACCATTATTTATATTAAAGGTATAAAGTACTGAACACTTGTTCTTTTAAATTAAGCCAGCTTGTCCCGTCCTTAGGCGGGAACCTCTCGGGATTTGTGGGTGAATCATCGCTCTCAAGTTCCGGGAGGACACTCCGTAAACTTACGGAGGGCAACCTAGGAGTTGGTCGCCTACGGCGCCAGTCTACCCACAATTATTTTTAACGCTTAAGTACTTATGTACAGAGCGTTTACGGGAGCATTGGCCTTAGCGCTAGCACTCCTAGTGCTGCACTGGTTTCTCCCTGAGCTCGCTTCAGCACTCATTGAAGTAGTGCTGAAAATGTTACGCTTACTATCAGCCGCCCTTGATGGCTTGATAGCTAACGTACGAGCTCAATAAAAGAATTTGAGCTACTAACCTGGCCTCCAACAAATGGTTAGTAGCTCTTTTCTTTTACCCTCTAATTGTTGCTCTCCGCCTTCTTTCTTAATTCATTGCGCAAAATTCTTTTTCTCAGACGAATGCTTTTGGGTGTGACTTCTACCAATTCATCATCGCCAATGTACTCTAAAGCCTGTTCCAGGTTAAGACGGTGTGGTGGAGTGAGATCATCTGTCACACTGTCGGCGTTTGAACGAAAATTTGATAATTGCTTAAGCTTACAAACATTTACCACCAAATCTTCTGCTTTAGCGTTTTGCCCAACAACTTGCCCCTCATACACTTTTTCAGCAGGACCAATAAACATAACACCTCGCTCTTGATTTCTTAATAAAGCATAAGCTGTACTTGTACCCGCCTCGTGCACAACCAAAGAACCATGGGGATTAATTACAACTTCATTAGCCTTTAGTTTATATCCTGCAAAAAGTGAATTTAATATACCTAGACCTTTGGTCTCAATGATGAATTCATTACGAAAACCTATAAGACCGCGAGTAGGGATGTAAAAATGAAAGCTGGCTAAACCATTCTCAACTGACATATTTTTTAGCTCACCGCCGCGCTTACTCATTTTTTGAATAATCACACCAGAATACAGCTCTGGAACATCTATCCAGACATCCTCCATTGGCTCTAGGGTTTGCCCGTTCTCATGCTTAAATATTACCTCTGGTTTTGATACTTGAAGCTCATAACCTTCACGCCTCATTTTTTCTATAAGGATGGCTAAATGCAATTCCCCCCTACCGCTCACTATAAATTCATCTGCTGAAGAACCTGCTTCCACCCGCAAAGCCACATCACTGTCTAATTCCTTATAAAGGCGTTCTTTTAAATTACGTGAGGTGCAATACTGACCCTCTTCCCCGGCAAAAGGTGAGCTGTTAACCGAAAAGATCATTTTAACAGTTGGCTTTTCAATCGCTATGGGCGGCAAGGCCTCAGGACTATCAATATCAGCCAAGGTATCACCAATATTCACTCCCTCTATACCAGATAAGGCAGCAATATCACCAGCTACTACACTGGCAACAGGCAGCCGCACCAGCCCCATAAAAGTATGCAGTGATGTTAATTTACTCTTTACGGGCGCCCCTTCGACTGGTAAATGCATTATCGTTTGACCTGATTGCAAAACACCGCGATAAACTCGGCCAATAGCTATTTTGCCAAGATAATTATCATAAGTAGTAGAAACAACCCTCATTTGCACCGGACCTTGGTCTGTTTGTGGCGGCGGAATATAATTGATGATGGTATCAAATAAAGGCTGAACATTTTTCATAGTATTAAGTTCGGGTGTCATGCCTACCAAACCGAGCTTACCAGCAGCATAAACAATGGGAAAATTGAGCTGCTCGTTACTGGCACCGAACTCCATGAAAAGTTCTATCACTTTCTCCAAAGCATAATTAGGTCGGGCATTGGGCTTATCTATCTTATTTATTACCAATATTATCTTGTGGCCGTTCTGCAGGGCCTTTTTCAGCACAAACCTAGTTTGCGGCATCGGTCCTTCTTGAGCGTCAACTAATAACAGTGAACCATCAGCCAGATTCAGCACCCTTTCCACTTCACCGCCAAAATCAGCGTGGCCAGGAGTATCTATTATATTTATCTTTACCCCTTGATAAATAACGGCTGCATTTTTAGAAAAGATGGTAATGCCGCGTTCACGCTCCAGTTCATTGGAATCCATTATCAAATCAGTACCTGCCAGCTTACCCAAATTAGTTTCTGATTGCTTCAAAAGAGCATCGACCAAAGTAGACTTACCATGATCAACGTGAGCGATAATAGCTATGTTGCGAATTTGTTCCATAAGAAAATGGGCACTCTTGCCCAAAGCGCAATCATACTGCCTTACTACTTGATTGTCAATACTATGAGCCGCCTCCGGCCCTAAACCAACAACTCCAGGTTTAATTTAACAAAGATATTGGCCTTGATACTCTCCTGCTTTCTTACCTTGGCTTTAAGCGGCAAAATGTAACCACCTGATCTATTATCCCAAAAAACAGAGGTTTGCCAGCGCGTCTCACCAATCATCACTTTAACAGGCAGGGCGCCCCAACCACCGGCTAAACCTCCAAAGTTATTCTTTATCTCTTTGGATATTTTCTTAGGCAAGGTAATAAAATGCCAGGCCGCTGCCCCAGAATACAACCAGACTTTGGCTTTAAAACTATACTCCTTCGGGCTGATATTGTTTTTGTAATTCATTAAAAGTACCTTCGCTTATTGATTCACGAATTTTTTTCATTAAACCCAAATAATAATTTAAGTTATGTAAAGTAGCTAATCTAATCCCCAAGGGTTCTGCTGTAGAAAACAAGTGCCTTAAATATGCTTTGGTGTAATTTTTGCATGAATAGCAATTGCAATTTTCATCTAGACGCGAAAAATCATCTTTAAATTTTTCCAATCTTATATCTATAGCTTCACTATTATTTAAATAAAGTCTGCCATGCCTGGCTTCACGTGTCGGGATAACGCAATCAAACGTATCGCAGCCCAGAGCTACAGCTTGCACAATATCGCTAGGTTTACCTATACCTAATAAATGTTTGGCTGAGTTCTCTGGCAAATGCGGTATGGCCGATTTTACCGCCACTATCATATCCTCTGTTGGTTCACCTACTGCTACCCCACCAATAGCAAAAGCCTCAAAACCTAAAGCAACCATATCGCCTGCTGATTGCTCTCTTAAATCAGGAAAATTAGCGCCCTGCACAATACCCCACAACTTTTGGCCTGGATTTATTAATTTATTTGCGCTTTTAAGATTAGAAAATTCAGCCAAAGCCCTCTCGGCCCAACGGCGTGTTAATTTAATTGAATTTTCACTTTTATCATGCTCAAACGGATACCCAGGAAAATCATCCAAGATAAGTGCTATATCACTGCCTAAGTTAGCCTGGATTTGAATTGATTTTTCCGGACTTAAAAACAGTTCTGCGCCATTAAGCTCACTGCGAAAAGTAACCCCCTCCTCCTTAACTTTAGGTTTAACGCCTAAAGAAAATACTTGGAAGCCTCCGCTGTCAGTGAAAATCGGCCCCTGCCAAGCCATGAATTTATGCAAACCACCAGCGCGGGCTATCAGCTCATCACCTGGACGCTGCCACAAGTGATATGTATTAGCTAATACTATATCAGCACCTAAGCTAACCAATTCCTCTGGCGTTATCGATTTAACTGCCGCCTTAGTACCAATGGGTAAAAACGCCGGCGTATTAATAACGCCATGAGCAGTATTGATCTGCCCGATACGCGCCTGAGACTGCGTATCCTTTTTAATGATTTCAAAATATTGCATTATATATCTTTATCATTCATTAACGGATAACCAAACCGCTAAAATTTCTTTCCCCTGATTGCCTTGCATTACCACCAAACTCAACGTAATTATCACTTAAAGCTGATTTTGGTATAGTAGCGACCAAATCGTCTTTATGATCATTAAACTGTACATCCTGTAAAACACTTCTGAGTTTTTTTTCTAGAATTTCTGAATTTATTCCAACACTCGCCATAGCGGCCTGAGAAATAGTCACTGATATTTTTGCTTCTGGCATTTCTTTTTTTATAGCTTGGTATTTCTTAAAAACTGACAAAATATTACTTATTAAAACGTCTGGTACTTTTGAGCCATAAACCCTATCCATTACGAAAGACATCTCTTCTTTACCCTCCGCCGCTTTAATTGGAACAAAAAACATTATTTCATCTGATATACTACCCTTCTCTTTTTCGGCTTGGTTTATAATAAAGAACTTATTATAATCGCCAAAAGCCAAGTTGGTGTCGTTATTTATTTCTTTCCGTATACAACCTAAGCACTGCCGCATATTTTCAATAATCAAATTCAAGTCTTTTGTTAAACGGCTTACAATCATAGCATTGGAATCTTGAGAATAAAGAACTTTTTCCACTTCTGCCATTCTATTATTCAACAGATTATGGCCGGCAAGATGGGTACTCTTTTTAACTTTATTATAATATTCTTTAACTTTATCTAATGTGTTTTCCAGCTGCTCCATTTTTTCCCTAATAGAATTAAGGTAAGACTCAACTTCAGTTCTTTGTTCAGGTGTAATTTTATTATCATCCTTCACCAACAAACTTTCCAAATAAGTTAAATCCTTGCCTAAGGCAATGGCACCGGACTCCTGACTAAAATCTTCGCCTAAAGACTTAAATAATTTAATTATGTTGTCTGAGGGTTGCAACCTTTGGTGCAATTCCTTTATATTTTCATCAACTTTTTCCTCCTCCATTTTATTAACCATATTGGTTATTAAACTAAACGGTTGCACTTGATCTTGAATACCCTTAACTT
>CAZRDN010000046.1:0-5247 GCA_964598875.1 uncultured Gammaproteobacteria bacterium | reverse complement strand
CTTAGTGGAAGATAAGATCCACCAGCGCTCTATTGGCCCTTATTCATTAGTTACCCAGCAGCCTTTGGGTGGTAAGGCTCAATTTGGCGGTCAGCGCTTTGGTGAAATGGAAGTTTGGGCCTTGGAGGCTTACGGCGCTGCCCATAGTTTACAAGAGATATTGACCATTAAGTCAGATGATGTGCCAGGCAGATCTAAGGCCTATGAATCGATTATTAAAGGTGAACCGATTAGAAAACTTAACGTGCCAGAGTCTTTTAATGTCTTAGTCAGAGAATTAAAAGGTTTGGGTTTGGAGGTAGAGTTGTTGAAAGACGGCAAGGTCATTGAAAGTAAGAAGTCAGAAGCGCAAATTAAGCAGTCAGAAGAAAAAGAATAAATAGATCACTATGTTTCCCGAGAAAGAATCATTACAATCAAACGACTTTGATTCCATCAGGCTAAAGCTTGCTTCGCCTGAGGAGGTTAAGGATTGGTCTTATGGTGAGGTTACAAAACCGGAGACCATTAATTATCGTACACAAAAACCGGAAAAAGACGGCTTGTTTGATGAGCGTATTTTTGGACCAACCAAGGATTGGGAATGCTATTGCGGTAAGTATAAGCGCATTCGTTACCGCGGCATCGTTTGTGATAAGTGCGGTGTGGAAGTAACCCGTTCCGTAGTCAGGCGCGAACGTTTTGGCCATATTGCCTTAGCCACCCCGGTTTCCCATATTTGGTTTTTGCGAGGCGTGCCTTCAAAGATAGGATTGGTTTTGGGTTTGTCAGTCCAGGATTTAGAAAAAGTTATTTATTTTGCCAGTTTCATAGTGACCAGTGTTGATGAAGAGAAAAAGAAGAATTTATTGGAGCAAGTTACGGCTGAATATAAATCAAAACACAAGGTGATAGAAGCTGACAGTCAAAGGCAGATAGCTGACCTGGGCAATAAATTCCAAGGCAAGGCTTTGCAGCAGCAAGAAAAATCAATCACTTCTTTGACTGAGGAAAGATTGAATAAACTTGAGGAAGCTTTTGAAATTGCCCGTAAGGAATTAAAAGACCTAAAGCCTTTGCAAATTATTTCTGAAAGTCAGTATCAGGATTTATCTTTGAAATACGGTCAAGTTTTTGAAGCTTCTATTGGTGCGGAGGCGGTTAAGTGGTTGTTGGAGAGAATAGACCTCAAGGCAGAAGTAAAAGCTCTGCAGGCGGAGGCTAAAGATACAGTGCCAGCTAAACACCGCAAGGTGGTAAGGCGCTTGAAGTTATTGAAGAGCTTACAAGCCGTTGGTTTAAGACCAGAGTGGATGATTATTTCTATATTGCCGGTAATTCCACCAGATTTGCGGCCAATGGTGCAGCTTGATGGTGGGAGATTTGCCACTTCAGATTTGAATGACCTATATCGCCGAGTGATCAATCGCAACAATCGTTTGAAAAGATTGATGGAATTAAATGCCCCAGAGGTTATTTGCCGCAATGAAAAGCGTATGTTACAAGAAGCGGTTGATGCGTTAATTGATAATGGTGCCAGGCACGGTAAAACCGTGACTGCTTCCACTGGCCAGCGGCGTATGCTTAAATCAATCGCCGATATCTTAAAGGGCAAACAAGGACGATTCCGTCAGAATTTATTAGGTAAGCGTATTGATTATTCAGGTCGCTCGGTGATTGTGGTTGGTCCGAAACTGGAATTGCATCAGTGCGGTTTACCTAAGCGTATGGCCTTAGAACTCTTTAAGCCGTTTGTGATTTCTAAGCTTATTGCCCGCGAACTAGTGCACAACGTGCGCTCAGCTAACCGTTTTATTGAATCGGGCAAGAGCGAAGTTTGGGATATTTTGGAAGAGATAATTAAAGGTGCTCATGTCCTCCTTAATCGCGCTCCGACCTTGCACCGCCTTGGTATTCAAGCTTTTCAACCAATTTTGATTGAGGGTAAGGCTATTCAAGTTCACCCGTTGGTCTGTCCGGCTTTTAATGCTGACTTCGACGGTGACCAAATGGCCGTACACGTGCCTTTGACCGAGGAAGCCAAGTGGGAAGCTAGGGAGATTATGTTGTCAGCTAAGAACTTACTCAAGCCAGCTACTGGCGAGCCTGTGGCCACGCCGTCGCAAGATATTGTTTTGGGTTGTTATTATATGACCAACATGCCTCCGGTTAAGGAGGGTGATAAATTGAAGGCTTTTGCCAGTGAGCAAGAGGCTATTCTGGCTTATCAGTCTGGTATTATCAGTCTACAGCAGCCGATTGAGGTTAAACTGTCTGCGGCTGAGCGTGTGCAAACATGCGTTGGTCGCATTCTATTCAACGAAGTTTTGCCGCCTGAGATGAGATTCTTTAATAAAATGGTGGATAAAAAAGCTTTGAAAAATTTAGTGGCCGATTCATTGTCACGGTTTGGTATAGACGCTACAGCTAAATTGTTGGACAAGATAAAGGAAATTGGTTTTGAATATCTGACCATTTCTGGGCTTTCTTGGGGTATGGCCGATATTCCTGATTTACCACAGCGAGCTGATATATATAAGGAAGCGGAAGTAAAAGTTCAAGAAATTTATGATCAGTATCAACAAGGTTTGTTAACCGAGGAGGAGAGGCAGTATAAGGTCATTGAAATTTGGGCTCGAGTTAAGGAAAAAGTAACTGAGTTATCACGTGCCAGTTTACCTGCTCGCGGTTCAGTATTTTCCATGATCGAATCGGGCGCTCGCGGCAGCTGGGCACAAATCACACAGATGATGGGTATGAAAGGTTTAGTTACCAACCCGGCAGGTGAAACCATTGAGCTGCCAGTAAAGGGTAATTTCAAGGAAGGTTTTGATGTACTAGAGTATTTCATTTCCACCCACGGCACTCGTAAGGGTTTGACCGATACAGCCTTGCGAACTGCTAACGCCGGTTACTTAACTAGGCGTTTGGTGGATGTTTCCCATGATATTGTGGTGGTAGAGAAAGATTGCGGAGACAAAGAAGGTTTCTTAATCACCCAAACTGAGGCCGAGGAAACAGGCGAGGGTGTTGGCAGTTATGCAGTGGGACGCTTCTCTATGCAGGAAGTAAAAGATAGTAAAGGTGAAGTGGTTTTGAAAAAGAATGAAATCATTACCGGGGAATTAGTCAGCGCTATAGATAAGTTGAATCTACCTGAACTTAAGGTGAGATCATTGATGACATGCAAAACCACCAGAGGCGTTTGTCAGCGCTGCTATGGTTTGGATTTGGGTACTAATACCTTAGTACAAATCGGTACGGCGGTGGGTATAATCGCAGCTCAGAGCATTGGTGAACCAGGTACACAATTAACCATGAGAACCTTCCACACTGGCGGCGTGGCCTCAGCTGAAGATATTACTCAAGGTTTGCCTCGGGTGGAAGAAGTCTTTGAAGCCAGGCCGGTAAAACGTCCAGGGTTATTATCACCAGGTGAAGGTACGGTTTCAATTACTCATCAAGGCAGACAAAAATTGATCAAGCTTTCTTATTTGGATGACTCGGAAGAAGTTATTAATTTAACTGACCATGAATCTCCTAAAGTTTTAGTGAAGAAGGGGGTCAAGGTTAAGGCTGGAGAACCAATTGTTCAAGTAGGCAAAGAAAATATTACCACAGCCCGTGATAGTAAGGTAAAAGAAATAACTGACCAGGCGATTGTCTTGGTGGGCGACGATACCACCATTAAGGAATTTGTGGTGCCTCCCGGAGTATCACTTTGGATTAAGGATGGTGACAAGGTGGGTAAGGGTCAGCAAATAACCGAAGGCTCACTTGATTTGCACGAGTTGTATGCCCTTAAGGGTAAGGAAGCAGTCCAACGCTATATCATGAAAGAGATTCAGTATATTTATTCTTCACAAGGCCAAAAGCTTAATAGTAAGCATATTGAGCTGATAATTAAGCAAATGTTCTCTCGTATTTATATAACTGATTCTGGCGGTACGGACCTGTTGCCTGGTGAAGTAGTAACCGTGGCTCAGTTAACAGAGGCCAACGAGCTAGCTAAAGAGAAAGGCGTGGAATTGGCTAAGGGCGATGCTTTGCTCCTGGGTATTACTAAAGCCTCGTTGTCCACTGACAGCTTCCTTTCAGCAGCTTCTTTCCAAGAAACCGCTCGGGTGCTGATTGATGCGGCGGTTACTGGCCGTAGGGATTATTTGCGAGGCCTTAAAGAGAACGTGATTATTGGACGATTGATACCGGCTGGTACTGGTTCTGGTGATTTAAGAGAAAGATTGTCCGAGGCGATGGAGGAATTACGTGCTGTTGAGGCAGCTAGGGCAGAGGAGGTGGCCCGCTTAGCCGCCGCTGCTGCCGAGGCAGCAGCTATCGCGGCTGCCGAAGCAGAGGCTATGGCTGAGCAAATTGGCCCGATTGTTGAAGCAAAGATTGAGGATGAAGTTTAAAAATGATGTAGAAACTGTGCCCCTTAGAACGGGCACAGTTTTGTTTTATAAGAGGTGGATTAAGTCTTAATTTTCCGCTATAATTAAGCTTGTTATGCCTAAGAAAAAAGAAGAAGAGATTCGCCCCAAACAGACACGCTCCCCTAAAGGTTTGGCACCATATACCAAGCACGGGCTGGCTGTAGTTTTTTTGTTTGCCTTGTCTTTGATTTTATTTTTATCCTTTTTTGGTATTGCCGGCGTAGTTGGGATTTATATTAAAAAGGTTCTGTTCCTTATCTTTGGTTGGGCCGCCTGGGCTATACCCCTGGCACTATTATTAGTGGGTTATGTTTTTTTGGTGACGGAACAATTGCTGCGACCTCGGCAATTTTTTGGTCTAGGTCTTTTGTTAGTAGGGGTTACTTCTTTGGTACATAGTGGCTTGGAAATAAGTGAAGGTAAATTAGCCGCTGCCGCTGGCCGTGGCGGTGGTTATTTAGGTTATATTGTTTTTTATCCTTTGGCCCAGGCTTTGGGTAAATGGGGCGCGATTGTTTTGCTTATAGCTTTTGTGGTGGGTGGCATTTTAATTTTATTTGAAACCTCTTTAGGTGAATTGTGGGCCAAGGTGTTTTCGCCTTTGCGGAGTTTTGGCTCAGCTTTTGGTAAATTTAATGCCACCTCCAAGCCACAAATAAACTATAATGGCCAGTCAGCGTCGCCGTCATCTAGTCGTGTTAATGAAAAAGAATTCTCTCCTTCAGCTGCCAAGCAATTCGGCAGCCGTACGGTAACAACTGCTACTGGTTCAGCAGAAGAAAAAGTCCAGCCGCCTTTATTGGAAATAAAAAAATCGCACGCACCTAAAGTAGAT
>CAZRDN010000045.1:0-5299 GCA_964598875.1 uncultured Gammaproteobacteria bacterium | reverse complement strand
GAATGCGGATCAGTTATGGGAAACCACTATGGACCCATCTACTAGGTTGATGAAGCAAGTTACCATTGATGATGCAGCTAAGGCCGATGAAACATTTGGCATTTTGATGGGCGCGGACGTAGCACCACGTAAACGGTTTATTCACACCCACGCCAAATCGGTAAAGAACTTGGATATTTAAAATCAAGCTTACAATTTCACACCCTATGATTTTAGGTGAATAACGGCTAGTTCTAAATTAGTTTGGTCCGGGGTATGTCTCTATAATTGAAAAATAAAAATAACAACTCATTAAAAAATAAATAAAAGGAGCAAGCGATGAAAGTATTAATGGTGTATCCGGAATATCCGGATGCTTTTTGGGCGTTCAAGACAGCGCTCAAATTTGTAGGGCGAAAAGCCAGTATGCCACCCCTAGGGCTGTTAACCGTAGCGTCTATGCTGCCGGCCGATTGGCAGATAAAGATCGTTGATCTTAATGTTCGGGAATTAACTCCAGAACAAATAGCTTGGGCCGATATGGTATTTGTTAGTGCCATGTTGGTGCAGAGCGATAGTGCTCAAGAAGTTATAAATCGCAGTAAAGCTGCAGGCAAGATCGTGGTGGCAGGTGGACCAGTATTCACCAATATGTCAGATAGGTTTATTAATGTTGATCACTTCATCAAAGGTGAGGCTGAAGTGACCTTGCCGCTTTTTCTGGAAGACATTGCCAAAGGTCAGGCTAAAGAGTCTTATAGTTCTGACGTAAAGCCAGACCTAAAAACCACCACCTTACCTAGGTGGGATCTGATAAATTTCAACGATTACGCTTTTATGCTGTTGCAATATTCCCGAGGTTGCCCGTGGCAATGCGATTTTTGTGATATCACTGGTATGTTTGGTCGTAGACCGCGGGTGAAATCTGAAGCGCAAATGGTAGCTGAATTTGAGGCTTTATACCGGCATGGTTATCGTGGCACCGTCTTCTTGGTAGACGATAATTTTATTGGTAATAAGCTTCATGTGAAAAGGATCCTCAAGCTATTTGTAGAGTGGCAGAAAATCTATAATTATCCTTTTGAGCTGACTACTGAGGCGAGTGTGGATTTAGCCGATGACCAGGAGTTATTACTTCTTATGCAGCAAGCCAACTTCGCTAAAGTCTTTATGGGCATTGAAAGTGTCAATAAAGAAAGTTTATTAGGTTGTCATAAGGATCAGAACGCTAAGCGGGATTTAGTGGCAGTAGTGAAGAAAGTTCAAAGCTATGGTATGCAGGTATACGGTGGCTTTATTGTTGGTTTGGATAAAGATCCGCCCTCTGTCTTTGAAGATTTAATTTCTTATATCCAGCAAACCGGTGTGGTAAACGCTATGGTAGGCTTATTGCAGGCAGTTCCTGGAACAGATCTATGGGATAGGTTAAAAGGTGAAGGTAGGTTATTGGAAGATTCGTCTGGTAATAATACCGGAGCAAGATTAAATTTTGTTCCACAAATGAACAGGGAACAATTAATTGCCGGATATAAGCATATCCTGCGAACTATTTACTCACCGCACCATTATTATCGGCGCATCTGGACTTTCATCTCACACTACGAACCAACTTCAAAAAGCAGACTAAAATTCAGGGAACTTAAAGCAGCTGTTAAGAGCTTTTGGTTAATTGGCATAGCCTCACGTAAACGCTGGCTTTATTGGCAGTTAATGTTTAAAACTTTCTTTTTAAAGTTTAAGGCCATACCGGTAGCTATCGAATTAGCCATTATGGGTTTGCATTTTGAAAAGGTCACGGTAGATGTTTGTGACGATTAAAAAAAACAATAATCCCCATTTAAAATGATGGGGATTTATTTTTTCTGTAAATTTGTTATAAACACCCCACCCCTTGACAAGATTTTAGTTTTGCGCTAGCTTATCATTAAGTAAACGGCAGTCATAAAAAACATAAAAACAAGGAAAGGGCTATCCTCATATCTCGGCGGTCGGAGACCTGCCTATCCGGCAAATAGGCCTTGGAATATGAAACATAGCTATAAGCTTTAGAGATATCTCACAAACAACAACCCCTTGAATTTATTCTTGGGGTTTTTTCTTTAGATGTTTTAACTCTTGCCAATATTTATAAACCGTGATATTATAGTCCTGTAACACAAAGGCCCCGGACGGGCCTTTTAAAAGAGCCTAATTTTAAGGAAAATACTATGGCTAATCCATTGGTCACATATTTCAGGGGAGCTTGGGAAGAGCTAAAAAAGGTTGTTTGGCCTACCAAGAACGAGATACTTCAGCACACTCTAGTGGTGATAGGTCTATCTTTATTCTTAGCCGCTTTTTTGGGTGCAGCTGATTATCTTCTTAGCTTAGGTTTGGAAAAGCTCTTGTTCTATCAATAATTTTTATGTCGCGACAAACCAGTCAGCAAACTAAGCGTTGGTACGCTATTCATACTTATTCCGGGTACGAAGAAAACGTATCACGTAATTTGAAGCAACGCATTGAGTCCATGGATATGTCGGATAAGATATTTAATGTGTTGATTCCTACGGAGAAAAAAATTAGAATCAAGAACGGCAAGCGTAAGGTTATTGAGGAAAAGATATTCCCAGGCTATGTTTTGGTTGAAATGATAGTAACTGATGACAGTTGGTATGTGGTGCGTAATACGCCCAATGTCACAGGGTTTATTGGTAGCGGCACTACACCTACACCCATTGCGGAGTCAGAAATTAATGAATTGCAAAAACGTATGGGTATTCAGGAGCCTAAGTATCAGATCGATGTTACGCCAGGCACGCCAGTTAAGATTATTGATGGCCCGTTCAAGGATTTTGAAGGCAAGGTAGCGGAAGTGGATGAAGCACGTGGTAAGATTAAGGCGCTTGTTTCTATGTTCGGCCGTGAAACGCCAGTAGAGTTGGATAGTTTGCAAATTCAAAAATTATAATTTTTAGTTTTATTTACCTATTATGCCTCCAAAGAAAGTTAAAACAGTTATAAAATTACAAATTCCTGGCGGTAAGGCCACCCCAGCGCCACCAGTTGGTACAGCACTTGGGCCTCATGGCTTGAATATTGCCGAATTTGTCCAGAAGTTCAATGCTGCCAGTCAAGACCGGGCAGGAGAAGTCACGCCAGTGGAGTTGACTGTTTATGAGGATAGAACATATTCCTTTATCCTAAAGACTCCGCCGGCTGCTGAGCTTTTAAAAAAAGCAGCTAAGATTGCCAAGGGTTCTGGCAAACCCTTACAAGAGAAAGTGGGTAAGGTGACACGTGCACAGATTGAAGAGATTGCTAAAATTAAAATGCCAGACCTGAACGCCCATGACCTACCAGCTGCTATGAAGATTATAGAAGGCACAGCCAAGAATATGGGCTTAGTAGTGGAAGGTTAAATTTTATTAATTAGCCGATTTTAAATTTATCTGGTGGGACCTCTATATCGGCAGAGGGTAGGCACCACCTGAAAGGTATAAATATGTCAAAGAGAAGTAAAAGATATCAAGCGGCACAAAAATTAGTTGAGCCAGGGAAGTCGTATACCATATCTGACGCAGTAAAGCTTATAAAGCAGATGCCTGCTAATAAGTTTGATGCGTCTATTGAGTTACACGCCAAATTAGGTATAGATGTAAAGCAAGCCAACCAGTTAGTACGCGGCAGTGTGACCTTGCCTCATGGTACAGGTAAGAAGATTCGGGTGGCGGTATTTTGCAGTGACGATAAAGTAAAAGAAGCTAAAGAGGCGGGCGCGATTCTGGTGGGTGGTGAAGAATTAGTGAAAGATATTCAAAGCACACAAAAGTGTAACTTTGACGTAGCGGTGGCTACTCCGGAGATGATGAAACACTTAGCGCCAATCGCCAAGATCTTAGGTCAGCAGGGGTTGATGCCTAATCCTAAGACTGAGACCATTTCTCCGCACGTAGGCGAGACAGTGCAAAAATTGTTAGCCGGTAAGGTGAGCTATAAGGCTGATGATACTGGTAACGTACATATGGCTGTGGGCAAATTATCGTTTGATGAGGATAAACTGCTAAATAATATCAACGCCCTAATCGAGTCATTAAAAAAGTCCAGACCAGCGGCGGCTAAGGGTACTTATTTCAGAAGTGTCGTCTTAGCCACTTCTATGGGGCCGGCGGTTAAGGTCAATGTAGTCTAAATATATGATCCTTTCTGACCGAGATATTAAAAAGGCGCTCTCATCCGGCAGGATAAAGATTACACCTGAGCCTAATCTGGTCGTCCAGCTCGGTTCATGTTCTATTGATCTACATCTCGGTAATAATTTCCGAGTTTTTAAGCATTCTCGTTATCCTTACATAGATCTCAAAAGTCAGGTAGAGGTTGATAAACTCATGGAAGAGATAACTATTCCAGAAGGCCAGACTTTTATCATGCAGCCAGGTGATTTTGCTTTGGCCAGTGTGGCTGAGAACTTGCAGCTGGCGGACGATATTTTGGGCCGAATTGAAGGCCGAAGCTCGCTTGGGCGCTTAGGTATCATAGTTCATGGTACGGCCTCTATATTTGATCCTGGATGGAATGGGGTGCCTACCATGGAGTTGGGGAACTTGGGTGTAATGCCAGTGGCGCTGTATCCTGGAATGAGGATTTGCGCCTTTACTTTTGAGGAGGTGTCCAGCGCAGTGGAAGTGCCTTATCACGCCAAACCAGGTAATAAGTATTACGGTATTACCAAGCCGGTAGCTTCAAAATTATCGGAGGAAGTGTCTGATAAAAATTAATAATTATGCCCCGACGGATCAAAAATCAAAAAATTGTAGTATTTGTTGGGGAGAAATTATCAGGCAAGGAATTAGCAGCCCAGTACTTAATTAAAAAGCACGGCTTTCAAGGTTACCACTTTTCCAGAATTTTAACCGATATCTTACAACGCCTGCATTTGCCATTAAGTCGGCAGAATTTAATTGACTTGGTTAGTGCTTTGCGCGAAAGGTTTGGTGGTGGTGTTTTGGCTCAAGTTATAAAGCAGGATATAATTGATCATGGTTATAAAAAAGTAGTGCTTGATGGTATGCGTCATCCAGCGGAGTATGACCTGCTTAAAAATTTACCAGGTTTTTTGTTGGTTTATTTAACCGCACCCTTACAACTTAGGTACAGCCGTGCCAAGAAGAGAAAAGAGAAAGTGGGCGAGAATCGTTTTAGTCTGTCCGATTTCAAGAGGGAAGAAAAGGCTGTGACTGAGGTTTTTATTGGTAAAATCGGACGCAAGGCTAAGGTAAGGGTGATTAATGACGGTACTGTGCAACAATTGTATAATAAGCTTGAAGATGAGTTGATTAAG
>CAZRDN010000044.1:2303-5353 GCA_964598875.1 uncultured Gammaproteobacteria bacterium | reverse complement strand
GCTTTGAGTTTTCATTATCTTGTAGCTTCAGGCGTACTGACAGCAGTCTTATCCGTCGTGAGTTACTTACTAACTCACAAAATATTCTCAAACTAAACCCGGATTGTAATAAATACACCGGGTTTTATTTATCTTATATTTAAAATCCTATATAAAGTTAGATTTAATAAAGGGTGTAGAGGGAGGGATTCCCCTTCAGGCCTGTGATTTTTAGTTACAGGCATCAAAAACACCTCTCATATCTACGCAAAACAAACAATTGTTTTGTGCCCCTCCGAATGTCGCCAAATTATTTTGACACCATTCGGAGAGGGAGGGATTCGAACCCTCGAGGCGCTGTTCAGGCGCCACGGTTTAGCAAACCGTTGCCTTGGACCACTCGGCCACCTCTCCAAAAAAATTTTACTGGCGGAGGCGGAGGGATTCGAACCCCCGATACCATTGCTGGTATAGCGGTTTTCAAGACCGCCCCATTCGACCGCTCTGGCACGCCTCCATAAACACTAGCCACGATAGAATAACGATTTAAAGCCCAAATGTCAATGAAATCAACCATATATTGTAATACTATCGTACTTCAGGTGTAGTATATATAAGCGATTATGCCCAAATCATTTGAACAATTAACCGACGAGGAGCTGGCTAATGGCGTGCAAACTGGTGAAACCTACATGTTCGCCGAACTGGTGGAAAGGTATGAAGCTAAAATACTGCGCTACGCCAAGCGGTTTTTATATAACACCCACGATGCTGAGGACTCGGTGCAAGAAGTATTCATCAAGGCATACACCAATATGAAAAGCTTTGATGCTACCAGACGATTTTCGCCTTGGTTATACCGTATTGCCCACAATGAATTTTTAAACGCCATCAGAAAAAAATACCGAGACCCCTTGCCATTTTTTGACCCAGACACCTTACTGCCACATCCGGTGGCCCCTGAAGAAACCGATCAAGCTGTAAAAGACAAAGAATTAAAAGAGCTGATGTCCTCCAATCTAAATAAACTGCCAACCAAATACCGTGAACCGCTGATACTTTATTATTTTGAGGGTCTAAGTTATCAGGAAATATCCGATGTCATGCAAATTCCTGTTTCCACCATCGGTGTCCGCATCAACCGTGCCAAACAAATTATTCGCAAAAATTTACTTAACTCACAAGATGCTTATGAACCAAGAACGATTACAAATTAAAAACAAGATACTAACGGCCATTGAATCCGGTAAGGTTAAGATGCGCCCACGCTGGCACTTTGTGCTACAAACCTCGCTCATAATCGTAGGCATAATCTTAGTAGCTTTGGCCTTACTATTCTTAGCCAGCTTCATAATCTTCTCCCTACGGCATAGTGGCGTCTGGTTTGCACCTGCTTTTGGCTCGCGTGGTTTAGGAATTTTCTTAGCTTCTCTGCCATGGCTATTGATCTGGTTAAGTGTAGTCTTTGTTATAATTTTGGAAATTTTAGTAAAAAAATACTCTTTTGCCTATCGCCAACCACTGCTCTACTCAGCCCTGGGCCTAGTTTTGATTATCACTATTGGCGGTATAGCTGTTGCTCAAACACCCTTACATGGCGGCATAATGCGCCAAACTATTGAGAAGCACTTGCCTATCGCTGAGCCATTTTATCGCGGCGGCGGCCGACTGGGTCCGGAAAGAATACAAGCTGGTAGTATAAAAGAGATAACCGAAGACGGCTTTGTTTTAAATAGCCGCCGAGGTGACGATTTAAGAATAATCATTACCCCTGCGACCAAATTCCCGTCTGGTTATGATTTGATTGAAGGAGACTTTATTGTGGTAATGGGCGAACGTGATGACGATATTATACAGGCTCTAGGTATTAAAGAAATTGAAGCTATGCCAGGGGAATTCATGCCATTCAACCCCTACCCTAAAAGATTCAAGCCTCCGTCAGCCAGATAATTCATCACTCCCGTGTTAAACGGGAGTGATTTTGTAATAAGGACTGGGGGCGCGTGTATTAAAATTAGGAGCCGACCAAGCTTTGGGCCGAATATGAGGACTAATCGCTTAATGGCCGGCTCCTGTTTTCGGCCCAATATAGCAAATGAAATAAATTTTTCATTTCTATGTAATATATATTGCTAACTAAGCTTAGCTAACATGGTAGATCATTACTTATCCTCAAAAGTAAGATCAACCAGACACAACTAAATATTAATCAACTAAACACTATGAACAAAACTTCACGTTATCTGGCCTACAGTGTTATTCCTATCGCCGCCCTGGCTTTATTCATCACTAATACTGCCTCAGCGCATGGCTGGGGCTGGGCCAAAAACTTAGACCCACAAGAAGTGGCTGAGAAGCAGCAAGCCATGTTCCAGGAACAGGCTGACCTATTAGGCACCACCCTGGATAAAGTAAAAGGTTCTTGGGCCAAGGGGCAAACCTTGACCGACCTAGCTGATGAGCTGGGTATCAGCGAAACCGATCTGCAAGCCAAGATGAAAGCTAACAGATTGGCAGAGATGAAATCCCATTTGCAATCGTTAGTTGATCAAGGTGTTATTACTCAAGCTCAGGCTGACCAGCGTTATTCCTTTATGGAGCAGCGGGCAGGTGAGGCCGCACCAGGTAAGCATATGGGCAGAATGATGTTTGGCGGCTGGGGCCGACATGGACCATAAAAATTAAATGATTATTGAAAACCTCCAACTAAATTCCATTGATTGATCTACAAAACCTCTGTTTTGGCTAAAAACTAGAACAGAGGTTTTGTTTTGTTTACCCTTTGACAAAAACGCCCATTAGTACTACACTCTATTATCGTAAGTGTTCTCGGGTTAGTTTACCCTCAAATTTGCCTATCAAATGGGCATGTGAATAGGTAAGCATCATCGGGAAAGGTCGCCTTACAATTTTACCTGTTCACAACAAGTTCAAAAATGGCAAATAAATTATACATTGGAGGCTTGCCGTACAGCGTAACTGACGATCAGCTTAAGGATCATTTTTCCCAAGCTGGTACAGTTACTTCAGCCTCTGTCGTGCTTGATCGTATGTCCGGCCGCTCACGCGGT
>CAZRDN010000044.1:0-2293 GCA_964598875.1 uncultured Gammaproteobacteria bacterium | reverse complement strand
AATGTCCACAGACGAGGAAGCACAAAATGCTATCCAGATGTTCCACGGCAAAGACTTCAATGGACGCAACCTCACAGTGAACGAAGCTAAGCCTATGGCTCCACGCGCTCCGCGCAGTGGCGGCAATGGCGGCGGCTTCAGACGCGGTGGCGGTGGCAGAAACTGGCAATAACACAGTTTTCAAAACCCCGTTCCTTACTGGAGCGGGGTTTTTGATTTATATAAAATTATTAACTCACAGTAAGAGTGCTTTGATTTGTTTTTTTTATGTACTCTGCTATACTAGCCAAGTTATATGAAGCTGCTTTGGCAATATATCCGCCGCTATAAAAAGTTGTTGTGGGGCGCGCTCTTCCTGGCCACTGTTAACCAGGTTTTTTCGCTGTTGGATCCACAGATATTCCGTTTGCTGATTGATAATTACGGCACCAAAGTCGGTGAAATTCCACACGACGAATTCATGCAGGGCGTCGTCTTGCTTTTACTGGCCTTCGTGGGTGTGGCCTTGGTTTCGCGTATTGCCAAGAATTTTCAGGATTATTATGTGAATGTCATAACTCAACGAGTGGGCACAGCTATGTATGCCGATGCTGTGGGTCATTCATTTTCCTTGCCCTATGCTGCCTTTGAGGACCAACGCTCAGGCGAACTACTACAAAAATTACAAAAAGCCCGTACTGATTCTCAAGTCTTTATCACTGGAGCGATCAACACGGTTTTTCTTTCCCTTATCGGTATAGTTTTTGTTCTGACTTACGCTTTTTGGGTAGACTGGCGGATTGGCGCTACTTATTTCCTTATCATGCCTACTCTGGGCCTTATCACTTATTCGATCAGCCGGCGTATTAAACAAGCACAGACTACTATTGTCAAAAGAACTGCTGAACTGGCCGGCCAAACTACTGAGACTTTAAGAAATGTGGAGTTGGTAAAATCTTTAGGTTTGGAAAAGCAGGAAACAGATAGGCTCAATGCGGTAAATGAACAAATCCTAGGACTAGAGCTGACCAAGGTAAAAATGATCAGAAAGCTCATGTTTACCCAAGGCACCATGCTTAACGGCTTAAGGGCCCTGCTGATGTTCTTGATGCTTTGGCTTATTTCCCAAGGTGAAATCACCTTAGGCCAATTCTTCTCTCTATTATTTTATTCTTTCTTCTTGTTCAACCCCCTGGCTGAATTTGGCCAGGTAATAACACAGTTCCAAGAGGCTCGCGCCAGCCTGGAACAAATGAAACAAGTACTTGAGCTTGAACCTGAGCCATCACCCATCACACCCCAAACCATTGACCGATTAGAAAAAATAACATTTAACGAAGTTGGTTTTACTTATGGCGGCAAGAATCAACCACATACACTAAATAATATAAGTCTCACAATCACACCAGGTCAAACAATCGCTTTCGTGGGTCCTTCCGGTGCCGGTAAATCCACCTTAGTGAAATTATTAGTTGGCCTATACCGCCCAACTACTGGGCAGTTAAGCATTAATAATATAGCTATAGACAAGCTTGATGTACCGGCTTTCCGCAGACATTTAGGTTATGTAGCCCAAGAGACCCAGTTGTTCGCCGGTACTATCAGGGAAAATTTATTATTCGTGCAGCCAACTGCCTCGGATGAAGAATGCCTAGCAGCCCTGCGTTCTGCTTCAGCCCTTTCTATAATTGAACGCGGTGGACAAGGGCTGGATACGAAAATTGGTGAAGGTGGTATAAAAATTTCTGGCGGAGAAAGGCAACGCTTAGCTATTGCTCGTGCGCTTTTAAGGCACCCTGATCTAATAATCTTTGATGAAGCCACTAGTTCGCTTGACTCCCTGACAGAGTCCGAGATTACCAATACTATAAGACTAATAACCAAAAGCAGGCAGTCTCTCATGTCAGTGGCTATTGCCCATAGGTTATCCACCGTGGCCCATGCTGACATCATCTATGTTCTGGAAAGGGGCTCTATAGTTGAAAGCGGTTCTCACGATGCCTTGGTTAAAAAGGGCGGTCTTTATTCAGCTCTCTGGCGCCAGCAGCAGGCTAGCCTAAATGAAAAATAAAAGCCCGATTTATTTTCAATAAAACGGGCTGACAATTTAAGCTGCTAAATGGGCTATGAGTTTTCTCTTGGCCACTGGTAATATACTTTCTTCATAAGGAAAATCTAAATCTGTGACAGTAGCGTAAGTGCTTGGGTTGGGTAAATCTGGATTTTCCTTTATCAGATCAATTTTTATATCAGCCAGCGGACGGTGCAATTCACCATGAGAATAAGTACTTATGGGTGACACTTTCAAGGACCT
>CAZRDN010000043.1:0-5378 GCA_964598875.1 uncultured Gammaproteobacteria bacterium | reverse complement strand
GCCGCCGGTTAATTTTGATGAAACTACCAATAGCGAAGGCTTGCTGCAGTTAGTAGATGTGCCACCAGCCCTTGAATCATACCGCATCGTCGTATCCAAGACTGGTTACTCGACTGAACGAACTTACGCCCCTGATGATCTGGTAGTCATAAATCCAGTTAAACTGGATGCTACTGTTATTGTTCAACAAGTCACACAAATCACTTTTGCTATTGATAAAGTCAGCACTATAAATGTCGCCAGTAGCACCACGACCTGTGTCGGCATACCTAATGTTGATTTTGACCTCACTGGCGGAAAACTCATCGGCACTGCACCGGACCAACCTAAATACGAAAACTCTTTACAGACAGATGGTAATGGCTTACTAACGCTTAATAATATGGAATGGGATTCTTATAACTCAGTTCTTACTGATGCTTCTTATGATCTACTAGGCACTATCCCACTCCAACCATTCAACCTAGCGCCAGACAGCACCCAAGACTTAAGGTTTGTATTGCAAAGCGCTAACCCGCACAGCTTCCTGGTGGTAGTGCGCGACGCTGGCACTATGCTACCACTGTCCGGCGCCACTGTTCACCTGACCAAACCCAGCTACGACGAAACCCTACTTACCAGCCGCGGCTACTTCCGACAGACATCGTGGAAAGACGGCCCAGGGCAAGACGACTTCATTAATTCTGAGATGTACTTTTCTGATGACGGTAATATGGAAGTTAGCGGACCGGTTGGTGAACTTAAATTAGATAAACATGGCAATGACTATGCACTCTCCGGAGAACTAATCTCCTCAACTTTTGATGCTGGCACCTCAACGAACTTCGTAACCATAGAATGGCAACCGGGTGACCAACCGCCAGAAACTGGAGCCACCCCGGTAAGATTCCAGATTGCTACCAATAATGACAATACTACTTGGGGCTTCCTAGGCCCTGATGGTACACCAAGCACCTACTACACCACACCGGGTGAAACCATTTCATCAGCCCATAATGGCGACCGCTACCTTCGCTATCGCATACTTCTATCGACCGAAGACGATCGACACACCCCGAATATTTCAGATATTGCAGTAACTTTCGTCTCCAGCTGTATCCCTCCTGGCCAAGCATTCTTCAGTGGCCTCACCAGTGCTACTTATACTTTGGAGGTATCACTCGCTGGCTATCAAACTTCCATCACCGCGCCTGACCTGTCGCCAAACTGGTCTAGCGTGACCATAGACCTTTTGCCTGACATCTAATTTATGAATCGCCTAGGCTTCACCATATTGGAAATAGTTATCACTTTAGCGGTTTTGCTTACAGTTACTCTAGTAGTAGGTAACTTTACCGCTGATGTCTTTAGAACTAGCAGATTCATCAACACGACCCTCAGCTCACAAGACGAGGCCCGTCGGACTATTAATAAATTTATTGCTGAATTAAGAACTGCTTCAATTTCCTCGCTTGGTGCTTACCCAATAGCTGAAGCTACTGCCACTAGCTTGACATTCTACAGCGATATTGACGCTGATGCTTACAAAGAAAGGTTACGTTATTTTGTAAGCGGCACAACCCTACGACGCGGTTTACTTAAACCAAGCGGCAATCCCCTGACCTATAATCCTGCCAATGAGACCGTGACTGACGCGGTTAATTATTTAGTTAACACCACAAATATCTTTAGTTACTATGACTCTAATTATAACGGCCAAGGAACTGCCTTGAGCTTCCCTATTAACTTACCGGACGTCAGGCTGATAAGGATGCAGGTACAAATAGACCAATACCCTAACGAGCCTCCCGAAGCCTATGAATTATCATCAGAAGTGAATATTAGGAATCTTAAGGATAACCTATGAGCCGCCTTAATTTCATCCAAAAAACTATCTCTCACAAACCACAAGGTAGTATTGTGATGTTCTCTTTGGTTTTTGGCACTATTGGCATTGTCATTATTGGTGGCTTAGTAAGTTGGGCTATTGGCAGCGCCCAGTTATCCAAAGCCAGATTGAATAGTGAAGTAGCTTTTCAAATTGCCGAGGCTGGGGTGAATTATTATCGTTGGCATTTAGCTCATGCGCCAAATGATTTCCAAGATGGTACTGGTCAGCCTGGTCCGTATCTTCATGAATTCAAGGACAAAAACAACAGCTTAATTGGTTATTATAGTTTAGCAATAGTACCACCAGCTACCGGTTCAACCATAGTCACTATAACCTCAACTGGCTATACCACGGCCAATCCCGATCACGATCGGCAAATTCAAGTAAAAATGGCTATCCCTTCATTGGCTCGTTATGCAGTGGCTGCTAATGATGACATGCGTTTTGGCAGCGGCACTCTAGTATACGGCCCTATACACTCCAACGGTGGCATTAGATTTGATGGCGTGGCCTATAATGTGGTGTCTTCAGCTAAATCACAATACAACGACCCGGATCACTCTGGTGGCGATGAATTTGGTGTACATACCCACGTCTCTCCCACCGACCCGCTGCCCCCTACAGCTGTACCAAACAGAACAGATGTCTTTGTGGCTGGACGTGATTTTCCTTTGCCCGCTATAGATTTTGCTGGCATCAGCGGTGATTTGGCACAAATAAAATCAGACGCTCAGGCTAACGGACGATACTTTGCCGCCTCCGGCGCCTTGGGTTACCGTATTCTTTTACAAAACGATGATACTTTTAGGCTTTACAGAATAAATTCATTGCGCAATCCGCCAGGCAGCTGCTCAAACGAGCTTAGCCAAACAGGTTGGGCTACTTGGAGTATAGGGACTTCGGGTGGAGCACAAACCTTGCTTGGCACATATGCCAATCCGGCGAACGGCTTAATCTTTGTAGAAGACCATGTTTGGGTAGAAGGTCAAATAAATACGGCCCGGCTAACTATTGCCTCAGCTCGTTTTCCAGAAAATCCAGCGACTCACACCAGCATAACTATAAATAACAACCTGCTTTACACAACTTACGGTGGTGAAGATGTCATAGCCCTGATGGCTCAAAATAATATTAATGTTGGCTTATACAGCGCTAATGTTATACAAATAGATGCTGCTCTAGTAGCTAAGAACGGGCGTATCGGCCGTTATTACTATGAATCAGCCTGTGGTTCTACCTATATTCGCGACACTATTACCCTTAATGGCATGATTGCCACCAACCAACGCTACGGCTTTGCTTACACTGATAATACTGGTTATCAAAACCGCAATATTAACTACGATGCCAACCTGTTATATGGCCCACCACCTTCATTCCCCTTAACCTCTGACCAATACTCACTCATAAGTTGGGAGGAATTAAAGTAAAAACCAGAAAAATGATATACTTATAGCAGCATTATGTTTAAGTCACAACAAGCTAACATTGGGTTGGATATAAGCGACCGCTCTATAAAAGCAGTCCAACTGCGTCGTAATTTGAGGAATAAACTGGAACTACAGGCCTTATCCACGATTGAATTACCTGACAGCATTTTTAATGATGGCGAGATACTTGATCAAAATGCCCTGACCAATACTCTAACTGAACTTTTAACCAAGCCCGGCTTAGGCTCATTTAACACGCCCTATGTGACCGCTTGTTTACCAGAAACCAAGACCTTCATAAAAATGATAGATATACCTCCCATGCCGGAAAACGAAGTCGGACAGGCGGTCAAATGGGAGGCTGAACACCACATACCTATACCCATAGATGACACTTACTGGGACTGGCAACAGATAAGCTCTAGTAAAGAACCTAACAACCGATTATCAGTTTTGCTCGCAGTGGTTCCAAAAAATATTGTTGATACCTACACCCAGGCCATTAGCAATGCCAAATTAATACCCCTAGCTATGGAAGTGGAGGCTGTACCTATAGCCAGAAGCTTATTACCCTATAAAGCTGACGCGGCAAATAATTCAGCTACCATGATAATTGATATTGGCGCTACCCGAACCAGCCTGATGGTCGTGGATCTGAATTCCATACAATTTACTGTGTCCTTGCCTATTTCAGGCAGAAAAGTCACCGAGACTATAGCTAACTCATTGAAATTAACTGAATCGCAAGCTGAGAAAGCTAAGATAATCTGCGGCTTGGACCCAAAAAAATGCCATGGAGCCATGGGTGATATTCTGCACCAGATGATGGATGATTTAGTAAGTCGGATTAGCGAAGCTATTTTATTCTACAAAGAACATTTTCCACAGGGTAATAAAATTGGACAAATAATACTGTGTGGTGGTGGTTCTAATTTTAAACAAATAGACACTTATTTGAACTCAAAATTAGATCTGCCCGTGAGCAAGGGTAATCCCTGGTTAAATATAAACAGTAGTCAAAGCCCTCTTAAAGAAGCCGAGCTTGTTGGCTATACGACCGCTATCGGCCTGGCGCTGAGATCATTTATAAGTTCGGAAAATTATGATTAATGTTACCTTAAATCTAATATCACCTTCTCAGAAGAAGTACCTGAGGTACGAACAGGCTTATCTCCAAATACGAACCAGTATGTGGTTGGTTATGGTCTTTGCTGTGGTCATATCCTGTCTACTACTAGTAACCAGACTGATGCTGCAAGATAACTATGCCACAGTACTCACTACTACCACCCTGGTCAATGAAAAAAATAGGGCTATCGATAAGGATATTGCTGAATTCAATAAAAACCTAAAGGCCGTAGAGTCTATTCAGGCTGATTTTGTAAAATGGTCAAACATCGTCTTGAGCATCAATAACTCCATACCACAAAATATTGAAGTTACTTATCTTAATCTGGAACAAAAAACCAGACTGTTTAACTTGCACGGCAAGGCCTTACGGCGTGATGATTTTCTGGCGCTAAAATCAAATCTGGAGGCTCTTCCCTATTTTGATGAATTGTCATCCCCCCTAACGAACCTTTTACTGAAAGAGAATGTAACCTTTGAATTCACGGGAAAAATAAAGCCGGAGACATTATCCTTTTAACGATATGAAACTAACCATAGCCTCCAACCCCAAACAAAAGATAACCGTAACTATTGCTTTTACGGTAGTATTTTCGGGTTTGGTCGTCGGCTTAATCGCCTGGCCAAGTATCGTAACCATTAAATCATTGGCTGAACAAATCGAGGAACAAAGGATAAAACTGGAAGAACTTTACCAAAGAGGTCAGATATTAAAACAAACGCTCAGGGAATATGAAGAAATCAAACCTACCATCCCAGCTCTCAATAAGGTGTACATGACTAAAGGTAATGAGCTTGAGTTCATTACTACGCTTGAGGACTCGGCACTTACCAGCGGTGTTACCCACGATATCAAACTAACCGCCCCTGACCCTAAAAAATCCACTAATCAATTACAATACCAGCTGCAGTCTGCTGGCAATCTGACTAATTTCATCAAATACTTAGCT
>CAZRDN010000042.1:0-5441 GCA_964598875.1 uncultured Gammaproteobacteria bacterium | reverse complement strand
TAATTTAGCCACAGCTGTGATTTCCTCTATTCTGGTAGTTATATCAGGCTTGGTGAATTCGGCCACAATAGAGTGCCCTAAACGAAAAGCTATATCCCGCCCGCGCTTACCAACCGCTACCAAATCGGCTTCCAATTCGACTTCCTGTTTTTTATGATTATCAATATACGAATTTACTTTATTAACTAACTGATGATTAAAACCACCACACAAACCTCGGTTAGAGGTTACCAAAACCATACCAATTCTTTTAATTTGATGCCTTTTGGCTAACAAAGGATGATGGCTGGCATCGGTGCGGCCAGATAACTCTGTCAGCATCTGCCAAGCCAGCGAAGCATAGGTGCGGGTAGCCAATACATTGGCGACGGCTTTCCTCATTTTAGCGGCCGATACCAATTCCATCGCCTTGGTAATCTGGCGAGTATTTTGAATTGAGCGTATGCGCCTCTTAATTTCGCGAGTGGCTTGTGGCATGAAAATAATTATCCTTACATTTTCTTAAACTCATCAATAGCTTGTTTTAGAGACTCTTCTACCTCTTTAGTTAATTCTTTCTTCTCTACTATTCCCTTGATTGCTGGGTGATTCTTAATGAACTGATGAAAACGCTTTTCCCAATCTTTTACTTCCTCCACTGGTACATCGTTCAAATAACCATTGGTTACGGCATAAAGAATAGCTACCTGATTAGCCACCGGCATCGGTTCATACTGACCTTGTTTTAGAACTTCCGTAACACGCTTGCCTCTTTCAATCTGTTGTTTGGTAGACTCATCCAAGTCAGAGCCGAACTGAGCAAAAGCAGCCACGTTACGGTACTGAGCCAAATCAAGTCTTAATCTGCCGGCTACTTGCTTCATGGCCTTTACCTGAGCAGCACTACCCACACGAGAAACCGACAATCCTACATTAAGTGCTGGCCTGATGCCCTGATAGAATAAATCGCTTTCCAAGTATATTTGACCATCAGTAATGGAAATGACATTGGTTGGAATGTAGGCTGAAACATCGCCAGCCTGGGTTTCGATAATAGGTAAGGCGGTCAGACTGCCACTGCCATAATCCTTATTTAACTTAGCTGAACGTTCGAGTAAGCGTGAATGGAGATAAAAAATATCCCCAGGGTAGGCTTCTCTGCCTGGTGGGCGCCTTAAGAGCAAGGAAATTTGCCGATAAGCTACGGCGTGCTTACTTAAATCATCATAGATCAACAAAACATCTTTACCTTTATCCATGAAATACTCGCCCATAGCACAACCGGCATAAGGCGCCAGGAAAGACAGTGCTGCTGGATCCGAAGCGCCAGCCACCACCACTGTGGTATAGCTAAGTGCACCGTGTTCTTTTAATTTAGCTACCAACCGCGCAACCTTTGATTCTTTTTGCCCTATGGCCACATAAATGCAAATTACATCCTGCCCGGCCTGGTTGATTATGGTGTCTATAGCTAAGGCGGTTTTACCGGTCTGCCTGTCACCAATGATGAGTTCACGCTGACCGCGACCAATCGGAATCATGGAATCAATCGCCTTAATGCCTGTTTGCAATGGACTATTAACAGACTGACGGGTGATAACACGAGGGGCTATACGTTCCACAGGATAAGTATCATCTGACTTAATTGGACCCTCACCATCCAATGGTTCACCTAAAGGATTAACCACGCGACCGACCACTCCCTTACCTACAGGCACAGACAAAATCTTACCAGTGGATTTAACTATGTCGCCTTCTTTAATCTCTAAATAATCACCTAAGATCATGGCACCAACTTGGGTTTCCTCCAAGTTCAGTGCTACGCCCTTGGCCCCGCGGGAAAACTCAAGCATCTCTGAAGCAAGACAATCCTTTAGGCCGGCGATCCTGGCAATACCATCACCCACTTCAATCACGGTACCGATTTTATCTTGACTGACCTTAGCTTCAAAACCCTTCAATTCCGCTTCTAAGGTTTGTAATAATGCATCTGATTTGATATCTGGCATATGTATTCTTGGCTAAATAAAATTTAAGAGGTTTTATCATTACCAGCTAGTGCGCCGTATAAGGAATCTAATCTGCCCTTAAGCGAGGCATCATAGCGTTCATCGTCAATAGTGACTACCATGCCGGCTAATAAATGTGGCTTGGTAGAACAAACTAACTCTATTGATTGGCCGCTAGCCTTAGATAATGATTTTGTTAAACTATTTTTTTGTTCAGCTGTCAGTTCTTTGGCGGTTAAGACCTCGGCTACTTTTATACCCTGTTGTTGTCTGAGCAAATCTCGCACACTGCCTAAAATATTCTTTCTCCACTTAAAATGACCGCGCCGCCAAACTGCCTGCCAAAAATTATGAGCCACTTCAGCTCGCTTAGCAGCTGGCACCTGACTAACCGCTGATAAATATGCCCGAGCGTATGTTGCAGTGTTAAATTTCATGATTTTGTTCTCCTACGGCTCACTTCATCTACAGCCTCATTAAGTAGTTTTTTATCAACCTCACCACCTGGAATCTTACCAATGACCTTAGTTAGACCTTGAGTAATTAAACGAGCTGCCTCTTGTCTTAAGTTCCTCATAGCCTCTTCCTTTTCCGCTTCAAAACGCTGCTTAGCTTCAGTCAGGGCAACTTGAGCTTCTTCTTTCATCTTAGTAATCACTTCCTGGCGCCTGACTTCAGCCTCTTTCTCCGCCGCCACAATTATCTCTTGAGCCTGGCGCCTAGCTTCACGCTCTGTTTCTTCTCTTTTTTTCTCCATGTCCTTAAGTTCAGATTCTATTCTCTTAGCTTCAGCTAAACTAGATTCAATTCGGTGTTTTCTCTCATCTAAGAATTTAAGCAGCGGTTTATATAAAAACTTATAAAGCACTGCCAAAACGATCAAAAAATTGATGCCTTGGGCAAGTAGTAATTTCCAATCAATGCCGAGTTTTGTTAGTAATTCCATAAGTATAATTTATTCTATTTAATATTCCCCCTTTCCAGCGCCCCCAAGACATGAGAACGCCGGGAAAGAACGACTATTAGACGAACTTGATTATTAAAGCCATAACCAGCGCATAAATAGCAATTGCTTCGCAGAAAGCAATAGCCAAAATCATTGCGGTTTGAACCTTGGAAGCGGCTTCTGGGTTCCGACCGATTGATTCCATAGCCTTAGCGGCTAAGCGACCAATGGCTAGGGCCGGGAAAAATCCGCCAATAGCAATAGTAGCGCCAGCGGCAATACTCTTGATAGTTTCTGGGTTTAGGCTGGATGCTACTTGCATAAGCTCATTTTCTGCTGCCATATTTGTGACCTTTCTTATATGCCTGTTGATGCCGCTACGGGGTTTATTTTTTATATTTTACCGTCGGACCAATAGGCTATTAGTGATTAGGGTGCTCAAGTTAAGGGCAATACCCTACCTTAAGCGCGCTAAGCGCTAATCATGCGCATGCTCGGCTGTGGCTATAGTAAGAAACACCAAGGTGAGTAAGGAAAATACCAGGGCTTGTACCAAACCAACAAAAATCTCCAGGAATAAAAATGGTAAAGGGGCAAAATAAGGCACCAAGGCGGCAATAACTATAAGCAAGACCTCGCCGGCAAAAACATTGCCAAAAAGACGGAAGGAGAACGAGACCACTTTGGCAACCTCGGAAACGAGTTCAAGCAAACCAACAAAGAACATGATGACATTCTGAAAACTGAAGTGTTTTATCAAGCTTCCTATATTTAAATACTTATTAGCGTGCTGAAAAAAACCAAGGGTGATTATACCAAACAATTGTGTACCGAATACGGAGATTAAAGCAATCGCCAAGGTAGCATTAAGATCAGCTGAAGCTGAGCGTAAAAATGGCACCAAAACGGTATGTCCTTCGTGCACCTCATAAATACCGACCGTACCTACGCCAGGTAATAAACCAAACCAATTTGACAGTAATACAAAAAAGAAAATCGTGGCGGTAAGCGGTAAAAACTTCTTCGCTTGCTCACGATTCCCAGTAACACTCTCAATAAATGATAAAGCTCCTTCAATTATAACTTCAATAAAATTTTGAAAACCTTGCGGCACTTCCGCTAACTGCCGACGCCTAATAGCCATTGACACTATTACCAAAAAAATCATAACGATCACCCCCACTAACAAAGAATTAGTAACTGCAAAGGCTCCTAAATGGAAAAGTGGCTCAGCAGCTAAAGAAATGTTCATACCTTATTTACCTTGGCTTTGTCAGCATGTACGTCATCAGACTCTGGCATCGGTGATAACGAAACAATTGCTTTGGTCTTACGATAAACTAGCCAGGTTGTAATGATTATTGATACGAAGACTCCTACTAGTAATAACCAAGGTGAGGTCCCTAGCCACTTGTCGGCAAATCTGCCAGCTAAGGCCAATACCACCAAGGGCACGGCTATGGTATAGCCTAATTCCCACGCTAAAGACAAAGCTTGCCACATCGGTTTTGTCTTATTAGTCTCATTATCTAGCTGATTCATATTAGCAGTCTTAAATAGTTCATTTAGACAAACATCAAGCGATAAATATAACCAAATAATGGCCAACTGTCAATGGTTAGAAAAATTTTTGGCTAAAATAAGCCAAAATTAAGCTTTAAACAAATCATCTAACCTTGCTCGGCCTGCTCAATCTCCCACACCTCACGGCTGATGTACTTTTCAATATTATTCAGATCACTGAGTAATTGCTGCTCCCTAAGGCGCTCCTTCTCATCCAACTCTTTGCTTAGGCGAGCTTGTTTAATAACAAAAAATTTATTAGCCTATACAAACAATATTATTTATTATAACACAAAATGACCTGAATGTCGATGGTTCAAAATTGATTCCTAATCCTGCTCACGCGGCTTTTCTAGCTCCAATGGCTCTACGCCTATAGCTACTCCAGAAATCTTCATCACATCCTTATCAATCTTCTTTAGCTCACCATAAGCCGTATTATAAGTGTTCACTGTCGTACCAAGATGATTGCCCAACTTTTTCATGTACTCCTCATAACTGGAAAGGTGTTTGCCTAGCAACTCAACATTTTTTCTGATTTCCTTAGCTGATTCTTCAATCTGTAAGGCCTTTAAACCTTGCAAAACCGTTTGTAAATAAGCCAGGAAAGATGTGGGCGAAACGATAATCACATGCTTATCCTTAAAAGCATACTCGATCAAATCCCGTGTGTTGACCTTGACAGCGCCTACTTGGGCCACCAATAGATCATAATAAATCGCTTCATGAGGAATAAACATGAAGGCAAATTCCATAGTGCCTTCAGCTGGCTTAACGTATTTAGCGGTCTCATCAATTCTATTTTTTAGATCGTTTTTAAATAACTTCTCCAAACGCTCCCTTTCGGTCGCATCCTTTTCTTCCACTAAGCGATTATAGTTTTCCAGACTAAACTTTGAATCAATTGGAATAATTTTTTCTTTAACCCGAACAATGGCGTCCGG
>CAZRDN010000041.1:0-5476 GCA_964598875.1 uncultured Gammaproteobacteria bacterium | reverse complement strand
AAAGTGTTTGCGGCCGAGGCTGTCTTCCCAACCGCGGGTTTGCAAACGCCCTTCTACATAAACCTTTGAGCCCTTGGTAAGATATTGAGCACAAATTTCAGCCAAACGACGCCAAGTAACCACGTTGTGATACTCGGTTGATTCCTTTTTTTCACCGCCCTGAGTAGTCCAGCGTAGGTTGGTAGCCACAGAAAAAGTGGTGACATTGGCACCCTGGGTGGTGGTTTTGGCTTCTGGGTCACGCGTCAGATTACCAATTATAGATGCACGATTTAAATAGTTCATATGATTAACGATTAATTATAGATTATTTAACGACCTCTTGCTCTAAAATTTCCTCTAACTTTTTATCTAAATCAGCCAATTCAGCGGGCGCCATCGTATGGCCGCTGACGCTCTCGTCTGATTTAGCCGCTTCCGCTTTTTGAGATTCGTTTAACTTTAGTTGCTTTTTCATTAATTTTTCCTGCAGAGCCTGCTCGCGAGCTAATTGCTCGGGAGTTTTGACCTTTTTGGTAATTAATTGTGACCTGAGCACTTCCCCAGAAAGACTTAGCCAAGATTGTACTTTGGCCAATTTTTCAGGCTCCAGATCAAATTCGGCAACCACATATGTGCCATGCCGTACATGGTTGATAGCGTAGGCTAATTTACGTTTACCCAGATTTTCTTCCATAGTAATATTGGCCCCTTCGCCAGTTAACATATCGTGGACCTTTTGTTGAGTATCATTATTATCATCCTGCCCTACCTTTAGAGGGATGATGTACATGAGTTCATAGTGTTTCATTTTGATTGAATTTTTACCCCGGCGTGTACGGGACAAATAAAAACACGCTTCGGCTTTTATAGCCCCGGCCTAATTAATTATTCGGTCGGGACCCCCATTAAGGTGGGGGTGTGGAGCGCTAAAGCCATTAAGCGCTGGTGATAGGCTATCATAGACAACTTATCTTGGCAAGGCTAAGGTCGTGGTATACTGCAGATTGAGAATATGACTGATTATTTGATTATTTTAGGCAGAGAGCCTGAACTGGCTGTAGCTGAAATAAGTTGTGTAGCTAGGCGTTTAGCCATGCCTTGGCAGTGGCAGATGATTGAACGTGAGGTTGCCTTGGGTAGAGGGGATTTATCCGAAAGGTTTTTGTCTGCCTTAGCCGGTACGGTCAAAGTAGCCGAGGTTTTAGGCCAAGTTAAATCGGAAAAAGAGGCAGTGGTTGAGTTTATTTATAAGCATCTGCCTGACAACGGTCGTTGTGAATTTGGCTTGAGTTGGTATGGGGCAAAGCCTCCTCGCTGGTTAACAGCTGCCGGGTTAACAGTAAAAAAAAGATTAAAGTCTGAAGACAGACATGTTCGCTATGTAACGTCACGCACGCCGGCCCTTTCTTCTGTGGTGGTGGCAAAGAATAAATTATTACCAGCTAACGGTTATGAATTCGTTTTATTTTTGCGTGGCAATGAATTAATGGTTGGCCGCACTATTTGGGTACAGGATTTTGCCTCTTGGAGCGAACGTGATTATGGTCGGCCTGAGCGTGATGCTCGTGTTGGTATGTTACCGCCTAAACTAGCTAGGATAATGATAAACTTGGCAGAAGCGCCAGAGGGCGCAGGCATCCTAGATCCATTTTGTGGTTCCGGTACGGTCTTGCAGGAAGCGGCCCTTTTAGGCTATAGGCATTTGGTCGGGACTGATGCTGACAGTCAAGGCATAGAACGCACTCGAGCTAATTTTTCTTGGCTTAAACAAAAAAATCCTCAGACGCCAGCTCCAGCTTTGATGGTAGCCGATATTAAAAACCTTATTTCTATTTTGCACCAGAGTAATTTTGATTGCATAGTTACGGAACCATACCTGGGGCCGCCCTTACGCGGCCATGAAAGCGAACAACGTCTTGGGCAGATCGCCGAGGAACTAACTGAATTTTATAGGTCAGCCTTGAGAGTTATGGTTAGGGTAATAAAACCAGGCGGTAGGATAGTGATGATCTGGCCGGCCTGGCGAGCTGGTAGAAAAAATTTATTCTTACCCTTAGTAAACGAATTAGCTAGTTTAGGGCTTAAGCAAGTAAGTCTTATCCCGGCCCAGATCCCTTCCTCATGGCTCAATCAAAGAGACACACTATGGTATTATCGCCCAGATGCTAGGATTATCAGGGAGATAGTTGTTTTAGAAAAGCAATAAAAAGCTGGATGAAGATTTCACCCAGCTTTAGGGATTGATATTTTTAGGAGATTACTCCTAAGATTAAATCTCCGGTTCTTGTTTTGGGGTCGTAATTTTCAATGATACCCATGTGTTTAGAATTATCAGCCCAGGCCAATATGACAATGATTTTGAGCAGGTATTCGCTGCTGCCAGGTTTATAGGTCTTAGCTAATAATTTAATATCCGCTATTCGAAACGGCACTTTTGTTGATTCTAATGGAATACCAATTTCAACCAAGGTTTCTTTAAGTGAGTCTGTTGGATTTTCAGGTATTTTGGTTTTAATGAACAATCCTACCATCCTATCCATGAATACATTACAGACATTGTGTACCCCTGGTCCTTGGATTATGTGAAGGTGTGGAGTTTGTTGGGTTGCCATAACGGCCTCCTATATTTATTTTTGACACATCAGGCAGTGTCTAGCCGTTGCTCTTTTGTTAAAGAACCACCGCTCATAACGAGTCGGTATTTAGTTAACCCAGTTATTTTGGTTAACGCCTCATTCTATAAATTAAATTGCAAAAAGTCAAGGCCTTGGCTTAAAGACCTAATGTTGCTATACTTCTGCCTATCTTTATGATCCATTATAAGAATGCAATTAAAGAGGAATTAGCCGATCTGCATATCCATGTTGGTGGAGCAGTAGCGCCCCATATATTATGGGAGATTGCCAAACGACAAGGCATGAAATTGCCAGTTAAGAACTATTGGGATTTCTGGCAGCTCATCACTGCCAGCCCGGAAACAGTGCAAAGTTTGGAAGATTATGTGGCCATCATGCACCAATGGACGGAAAAAATTCAATCTTCACCTGATGCTATTGAACGTTGTGTTTATTCAATTGTGGCAAAAGAATACCGTTCTTCCAATGTGAATCTAATTGAGTTGCGATTTAATCCTATGAAGCGTAATCGGGGCGGCGAGATGGATTTGGATCATATCATCCAAGCGGCCCTGCAAGGGATGTATCGGGCCAGATTGGATTATGGCGTGAAAGTTGGCTTAATATTTTGTTTGGCTCGCGAATTTGCTTTTGAATATAATGAAGTCATTGTACGAAAAGCCATTCGTTACCATGAATGGGGTGTAGTGGGCGTGGATATGGCCGGGCCCGAGCATAAGAAGTTTGAACAGGAAAATGATTTTAAAAGATATGTTCAGCTTTTTGCCGAAGCCAGAGCCGCCGGCCTTGGTCTAACTGTTCATACCGGGGAAACAGCTGACACTGGTCCGGAAAGCATTAGGGAGGTGTATAAATACGTCCGACCAGAGCGAATCGGCCACGGCATTCAAGCGGCTAAGGACAAGGTTTTGATGAACGCCCTAGCCGAAGCGGGCACTGTTCTGGAAATTTGCCCATCATCCAATTTACAAACCAGAGCAGTAAAGGATTGGGCTGAACTGAGGGATATTTTGGCGACATTTAAGGCGAATAATGTTAAATTCACCATAAACACCGACGGCCCTTATTTATTGCGTACCAATATGAGCAAGGAAATCGATTTATTGTTGAAGCACAAGGTTTTAACTGAAGATGATGTCAAAGAATGCATGCGCGTGGCGCATGAAGCCAGTTTTGTAAAATACGCTTCGCGTTTAGCCCATTAATCTGATTGAACCAATACCGCTCCAAGCTGGAGCGGTATTTTAATTACTGAACCTAAAATGCATCACGTCACCATCTTGTACTACATATTCCTTGCCCTCAAGTCTTAGTTTACCAGCCTCGCGTGCACCCAGCTCGCCATTATGAGCCAGAAAATCCGCATAAGAAATTGTTTCCGCTCGAATAAAACCATGCTCAAAATCAGTGTGAATTACCCCAGCAGCTTGGGGTGCTTTGGTGCCGGCGGTTATAGTCCAGGCGCGTGATTCTTTGGGGCCACTCGTAAAAAAGGTGATTAAGTTCAAAAGTTTATAACTAGCATGTATCAGTTTATCCAACCCGCTTTCCCTTAATCCCAGTTCTTTGAGCATAGACTGAGCTTCACCAGCAGGTAAATCAGCCAGCTCAGCCTCTAATTTAGCGGAAATACCTATAGCCGGTGTAATATCGGTGGGTATGTCGCCGCCTTCATCCGTATTTATCACGTATAACACTGGTTTAGCAGTAAGTAATTGGAGCTCTTTGATAAATAATTTTTCTTCGTCAGAAAACTGTAATTCGCGCACCATTTTACCTGCCTGCAGGTTAGTTTGAAGTTTTTCTAAGATAGCTACTTGCTGGCTGGCGGCTTTATCCTGACCAGTTTTTAGCCTGGGCTTAACAGTAGCCAGTCGTTTGCTGACTGTATTAAGGTCAGCCATGGCTAATTCAAGGTTAATCACTTCGGTGTCGTCTTTAGGGTTAATGGCGCCGGCTACGTGAATTACATTAGGATCTTGAAAAGCCCTGACCACTTGGACAATAGCATCTACTTCGCGGATATTAGCCAAGAATTGATTACCCAAACCTTCGCCTTGATGGGCGTTTTTTACCAAACCGGCAATATCCACAAACTCAATGGTAGTGGGTATGGTTTTTTCTGATTTAGATATGGCAGTGAGTTTATCCAGTCTGTCATCAGGTACTTCCACCACCCCCACATTCGGATCTATAGTAGCAAAGGGGTAATTCTCAATAATTACCTGTTTACGCGTAAGGGCTTTAAATAAGGTAGATTTACCTACATTAGGCAGACCCACAATGCCGGCTTGAAATGACATAACGTAAGTACTCTAGCGCATTTTTGAGTATTGGCAAACCCTTCAGGCGCGCTATACTTTTTATATGGTAAGGATAGCTCTAGATACAAATGTAATAATCAATGCTGATAAAGGGGAAGGCAGCTATGGCAAGAGGATTTTGGATTTGGTGTGTTGGGATGAGGTGGAGGCGGTGATAACCGAGCCAGTTAAAAGAGAAAAACAGGTCATCCTCGATAAGTTGGTACATGACCCTATTTTGCGTAAAGCAGTCAAGGAATATTTTAGTCATGCAGTTAATGTCCAGCCGATTGAGGTTCAAGTGCAGTTGGATGACGAGGAAGATTTAAAATTATTGGAAATGTCCGTCGGTGGCCGAGCAAATTTTTTAATCACGGACGATCAGCATTTGTTGGTTTTGCAAACATTAGGTAGTTTAAAAATAATTACGCCGAAGGAATTTTGGCAGTGGTGGGAAGCACAGCAGGATGACACTGGCGCCACTTGGCAGGCTTGGGCTTCTAATATTTTTGGAAAATATGTATTAGTATATCAGTCTGAATATCCATTATCTCG
>CAZRDN010000040.1:0-5643 GCA_964598875.1 uncultured Gammaproteobacteria bacterium | reverse complement strand
CTGCTTGCGAGCATGAGGTACTGCCTGAGCCTGTGATAGAACAAACGAAAGTCCAAGTACCACTAGGAGGATAAGGACTTCTTTCCACATTGTAATGAGTTGCTTGAGACACCGACGACCAGTTCAGTAAAACCGTCAAACCAGATAGCACAGCGTTCAAACTACTGGGCGCTGGTGGTGTTTGAAATGTGGTTGTACCTGCTGTAATACCCATCAGCCAAGCCGGCTCAGAGCAAAGCGAGGCTGCGCAGGCGCTGACGCGGTAATTATAAGTTGCGCCAGAAGTGACCCCAGTATCGCTATAACTATTGCTACTAGTACTTCCAACTTGTGACCAGCTGGCGGTATTCGGGATTTCACGTTCAATCTTATAAGTATCAGCCCCTGATGAACTATTCCATCCTAAAGTAATACTAGTTGAAGTCGCTGATATAGCCTGCAAATTAGTTGGCATGGGCGGCGCCGTGGTCTGAGCATACGTAACCATCGGGAAAATCAATAAAACCCCTGCCCACCATAATTGTTTTAAAAATTTATTAGGGGTCATAATAATATTGATTAAGAAATTATATAATTTTCTATTTATACTACTCCTCAGCCGTGCTATCGTATGCTTCACCTTCAATTTCACCTAAGGTTACGTTTATTTTTTCCTCTTTACCGGACCGTTCAATAATTATCTCTACCGGAGAGCCCGGACGGAAACGCTGTAAAGCGGCTGACAGTGAAAGATTAGTTAACCTCTCATTATCAAGCGCTATAATCCTATCTCCCTCCTTAAGACCAGCTTTATCTGCCGCACTATTAGCTATTACCGCCGGCCGTCTGGCTTGTGTCGCTAATATGGCTCCGTTGCCCACCTGGCTATCTGCAGTAATCAACCAGCTAGCTTGTAAATAGTTCACACCCAGTACTGGCCTGACTGTTTTTTGTTCGGAAAATAATTTATCAATCACTGCTGTCATATTTACCAAAGGCACCACACCGCGTAGTTGCCCACCATAATCAGCCACCAAACCCACGACCTTGCCTTGCAAATTTATTACCGGCGCCCCCTTACCAGATGATGGTAGGGCTTGGTCCAACAGATAACGATCCGGTAATGATTCACTGGCTACTACTAAATCCGCCCTATTTGTAAAAGCTGTACGTGATGATAAATTGGCTAAATACCTAAGATACCAACTACGGTCTACGCCTTGGCTTTCATTGCTTATCACTACCACCGGATCATTAATAGCTACATCCGTAGTTAGGGCAAACGGTGTGGCTGTTAAATTCCTAGCTGCTATTTTCAAATAAGTTAAAGGCGCAACTGGATCAAGCGCAACTATTTCAACAGGGTAAACCTTACCATCGGCCGGCACTACTACATAGTCACCACTAGCCTCACCGACAACTAACTGTGTCGTTACCAGCCAGCCATCGCTAGATAAAACCAAAGCCTGCCCCAAAGCCTCATTGGTTAGATAGCTCTGATCAACCAAAGCCGCACCAGCTTTCACTTGACGCAAGGCAAAAACAGTAGCTGTAGCTCCGGTCAATTGTTTTACGAAATCATCCGACAGCTCGGGCTGAGCAATGGTCGTATGCACAGAACGTTGTGAAATAGCTGACGGACTAACAGGCAACAACCAATAATAAACAGCAACACTAGCGGCTAAACCAACTACGGCTATTAATATTAATAAAGATATAAAATCAATCCATTTATGACCGCTGTGGCCTGGTTGAGGTGATTTGGTGAAGGCCTTCTCGTTCCGCTCTCTATACAAGGCACGGATTTCTTTTTCGTATTCTGAGGCTGGTGGTTGTGGGTTTGGGTTCATATTTTTTAATACCAACGCGCACTAATTAAGACTAATAATAATACTGCCATAACCAGAGAGATTTCGCGAATAAAAGAACGCCGATTGATAAATCCTTGGGCCTCCTGGCGCATCACTAAAGCGGCTAAAACAAAGGCTGACGCTAGTATAAAGCCTACCACATAAAAGCTGGTTGGCCACCAAGTACTTAAAATAAAAATCTGTAGCAATATAAGGAGGCTGCTAAACCAATAAACCCACTTCTTCACCGGTGACAAACCGCTAGCATACACAAAACAAATCAATAGTGCAGCCATGGGCAGATAGAAAACTAACAATAATTGCCACAGGGGTGTATTAAGGTAGACCAAGAAGCTCTCAGCTGAAGAGCCTAGGGCAAAGCAGCTTATAAAACTAACTACCAGGGTCGGGGTGGAACCAGCTCCGGCTTCCCCTAAGAAGAATTTTAAGCGTAAACGCTGCCATTCGCGCAAATACCACCAGCTGAAAAATGAATTTAACAATATCATGGCCACTCTATACCAATAGTTCTCCAAGAAAAGCCACATCAACAAAATACTAGACCAATAAATTAGCAAAACGATGCCGGCCACTAACCAAGAAACAAACTTATCCCAGCCAGACCATTGCTGCCACATGACTAATACCCATAAAACAATCAGGCTTATGATGGCATAACGCAATAAAAATGGATTATACCAAGTAAGAATTAATGGGCACATGCTAAAAATTGCTAATAACCAACGCCAAAGCCAGCGAGCTCCGCCTATACGAGTTGACATGATCTTAAGCCAGCCCCCTTTTAAGTTTTTTAATATCATAAGAAAATACTAAATACACCAAGGCTTTTCATAAACTACCACTGATTGTTGGTTACTAATGTCCTTAGGTCCGATCGCAGACTTTCTAAACTGACATCTGAAATCGGGGAATCTTTTGATAATAAGCTTTCCAGCTGTTGCAGTTTAAAAACTAAAGACATATGAAAATCCTTAGCCTCCGCGGGCACTGTCAAATTCAAAAGCCGATAACGCAGGCCTGATAATTTAGAACTATCTTCCGAGTTCAAATCTCCCTCTATTAAAATCACCAACGATTGCTCTATGGCACTTAATTTCTCCGTGTACTCAGTTTTGATATTAGGCAAAGTTAAAACTTCAGCGGGCCGTGTTTCCAACCAGACCGTAAGAGAAATAAGGATAAGGCTTACCAGCACCCCTAAGGCACTGCCAATAATATAAATTAATGGCCAAAGCCTTTTCATTAACATTATTATGACTGTTTAGCTCCACAATCTGGACAAGAGCACCAAGGCAGGTGGTTGCTCCCCCGCTTCTTAGCCAGCAACGATACGCCCAAAACTACCAATAAAACCGGCCAGGTTATCTCCCACACATCAACCGTAATAAAACCCAAATTTTTTAATAAGGCCACTAAGCCTATGACCACTAAGATTGTTCCCCAAAACATAAGTAAAATTTGATTAATTAATTAATTCTTATAATAAAGTATACCTTATTTTCGCAACTTTTATAAGACAGAGGCCATAGTTTCAAAGCCCACCTCCTGCCAATCATTTTGTGTACTGTTCCAGCTATAAGCATGCAGGCTGATGCTATGTTCTGATTCGTCATATTTATACTGCACCGTAGCCGCTGTATTCATACGGTGAGAGTAAAGGGTCTTGCGTTCTATGACCTTAGGCCTTACCCAAAGTTCTAGTCTTATTCTACCCGCCGGCAGGCTTATTTCCACATATTCCCTATAGCCCGGTCCGTCAGACAAATCCTCCCGGCCTATGTCAGCTTCGGGATTCTGTTTTTTAATCTTTTCTATTAACTCCTGCCAACGCTCATAAGTCATAATTAATGTTACTAATGGTTAAATAATTACTTTATGAATATTTAAATTAAATTTAACTTTTATCAGATAAATACTTTTTATGCTTCAAGGATGGCGGCAAATAATCCTGCTCCACTTCGCCTGCATAGTCAGGATTATACTTATAGCCCTGACCGTACCCCAGATCTTTCATTAGACCGGTCGGCGCGTTGCGCAAATGTAACGGCACACTCTCATTAATTGTAGCCTGCACATCATGCTGCACAGCTTGATAGGCTTGGTATAAATCATTCGATTTGGGAGCCCGAGACAAATACACAACTGCCTGCGCCAAAACCACATTACATTCAGGCAGGCCAATACTGTGAGCTGCCTGATAAGCCACATTAGCCTGAACTAAGGCGGAAGGATCAGCCAAACCTACATCCTCACTAGCGAAACGGATCAACCGCCTGGCAATATACAGCGGGTCCTCACCCGCTTCCAGCATACGCCCAAGCCAGTAAAGCGCCGCGTTAGCATCACCACCGCGCATTGATTTATGCATGGCTGATATTAAATTGTAATGCTCCTCACCCGCCTTATCATAATGCAAATGAGTACGCTGCAAACTTTTTTTAATCAGCTCATCAGTAATAAAAGCTTCACCCTTCTGCATGGAAGCCTTCACAGCCAATTCCAAGGTATTTAAAGCCACCCGAGCGTCGCCAGAGGCCAGCACAGATAAATGCTTAATGGCCTTGTCAGCCCCTTTAACTTTTATGTTGCCGAAACCTTGCTCTTTATCTTTTAAAGCCCTATCTAAAATTATACCGATTTGCTCGCTACTAAGACTTTTTAAAACTACCACCCGACAACGTGATAAAAGAGCACCTATCACCTCAAAAGACGGATTTTCAGTAGTAGCCCCGATTAAAGTAATAACACCATTCTCCACATAAGGTAACAGAGCATCCTGCTGCGCCTTGTTCCAGCGATGGATTTCATCAATAAATAAAATAGTGCGCCCTTGAGAGAACTTACGATACTCCAAAGCCCCAGCTACCACCTGACGCAATTCACTTAAACCGCTGGCTACAGCCGATAATTGGATAAATTTAGAACTGGTGATCTTGGCTATTAAGCGCGCTAAGGTTGTTTTGCCGCTGCCTGGTGGTCCCCAAAAAATCAAAGAGGGTATCTGATCTTTGTCTATTAAGGCGCGCAAAGGTGTGCCCCTACCCACGATCTCTTCCTGACCAACAAAATCAGCCCAGACTTGCGGACGCAGACGGTCAGGCAGGGGCGCTTCAGCGGTTAAACGCTCTTTCAGGGCATTATCAAATAAATCAGGCCCGGCTGGCTTCTTAAGCCTCATATGGCCTTATTTTACCATCTTCGCCCCAAGCCTGACTAAACACTGTGATTTAGTTGCCAAATCGCCTTTGCCTTTCACCATACCAAGCTAAGGCTTTGTCCAATTCCGCTTCTGAAAAATCAGGGAACATCAGGGGTGTAAAATAAAGCTCAGCGTAAGCTGACTCCCACAACAAAAAATTAGAAAGCCTTTGCTCGCCTGAGGTACGGATAATAAAATCACAAGGCGGCAAAAAACCGCTTGATAAGGCCTGACCAAGTTCTGTCACGGTTAATTTGCTTAGATCACGACCATCGGCAGTTAATTTCTGCACCGCCTCAACAATTTCCTGTTGCCCGCCATAATTAATGCAGGCACAAATAGTACCACGCTGACCCCGGGCTGTGGCTGCTTCTGCTTTGTCCATCTCTATTTGTAAACTTTTAGGTAAACCATCCTTGTTACCAGCAAAACGCAAGCTTATGGAATCACGAACAAACTCAGTTACATCATTTTTCAAACCTTCTTCTAATAAAGACATTAGATACGAAACCTCTTCGGGACTGCGTTTCCAGTTCTCGCGCGAAAATAAATAAAAGCTGACGTATTTTATACCGCGGTCAAATAACCAGCGGG
>CAZRDN010000039.1:0-5644 GCA_964598875.1 uncultured Gammaproteobacteria bacterium | reverse complement strand
AAGCGCCCAGACATGCATCCAAACTTTTGGATGAATGTCTGGGCGTTCCAGACTTGCTCTTTGTTAGATTGTACTTACATTATATGCACAATTTCATGATAATGTCAAGATGTGGATTAGTTGATGTTTATTGATTCTTCAATCATAGCGTAAATTGCTGCCCCAGGGCAGCCTTCCTGATTACATTTCACCTTATATTGTGCTTGCCCATTAACAGGGTATATTTCTGTTTCTGTCTCATAGATAGTTCTTCCTTTTCTCTGAAGATAATATAAAGAATTACCCTTACGTTTGGCCAATGGTTCATTGCATATTGGGCAGCGAATAATGCCCTTTTCGTTTGTGTTACTCATACAATAAATATTCTATATTAACATGCGTACTTTATCCAAGTTTATACAGGCCTCCCAGTGTCTTATTTGTCTCATTTTACCCCCGACCATCGTGCCTAAAGCCAGAGCCTAAATCGATGCTTGAAAAAGCCCTCAACACACTGTAACCTTAGGGTATCTAACCCGTATACACAGCCATGAAAAAGTGACCAATGTTGTTTGGTTGCTTTTTCATATTTGGAAGGTTATAGTGGATTCGAAGGGCGCGAGAGAAAGCGAGTGAGCGTAGCTTTTGGTGCGCAGCGCCCAGGTACCCGAATCGGAGTGAGGGGGAATCCATCTCCCCCAGCCAATATAATATTCTATCTGACAGACTGGAATATTTATATATGAACGAATATAAAACAGAATTAGAATTTGCAAAGAAACTTGCGCTTGAGGCTCAAGAAATAGCCTTAAAGTATTTTAGCTTTGAAACTGAAAATACATGGAAAGAAGATGATACGCCATTAACAAAGGCTGATATTGAGATAAATGATTTAGTCATAAAGAGAATAAGTGAAGCTTATCCCGAACATAGTATTTATGGAGAAGAAAAGAGTGAAATAAAAAATAACTCAAGGTATATTTGGGTTTGTGATCCAATAGATGGAACTATGGCTTTTTCAGTCGGGCTGCCGATGTTTGTTTTTAGTATAGCTTTAGTTGATCAATCAAACGGGTTGCCTCTTTTGGGATTAATAAGTGATCCAGTGATGAAAAATATGTATTGGGCATATAAAGATGGTGGGGCATTTAGAAATGACAAAAAAATATTTGTATCAAAAGAGGCTGCCTTAAAAAATACATATTTAAACACTGGCGCTTCAGGAAGAACTGTTGGTTTTTCAAACTTGCCGCTTATGAAAATAATGAGTGAAAAGAAATGTGCGGTAATGAGGTACCCATCATTTATCTATGGGGGCATTCAAGTTGCCAATGGGAAATATGTCGGAGCTGTATATTATAAAGAATATGGTCATGACGTGGCTGCCTTAAAAATTATTACTGAGGAGGCTGGGGGAAGAGTCACGGATTTAAATGGAGAAGAACGTAGATATGATCAAGATGGGATTGGATGTATAGTTTCAAATGGAATACTACATGAAGAGATTTTATCTTGCGTTCAATTAGGGAAACTTTAAATGATATATTCAATTAGCTAATTAATGAGTATTTATGCATATTCATAAAAAACTTACCTTCGGTTACTTAGCCCATAGCTTATCAATCGTTATTGGTTTGGTCTTAATTTGGCGCGGGTTATGGTATGTGCTGGATGGTCTGGATGCTTGGCTGTTTGGCAATGTGCACACTTGGAGCGCGCTGGGCGGCATTGCTTTAGGTTTGTGGATCCTGTGGCTGCCAGATAAGGATCTGAAAGAAATAGAAAAATTATAATATGCCACCCTGGATAATCTTCGCTCTGTTAGCAGCCGCCGCCGCTGCCTTGGTGGCTATTTTTGGTAAAGTGGGCATTGCTAATGTTGATAGCACTTTAGCCACTTCGGTGCGTGCGGTTATTATGGCTGTATTTTTAGTGGCAGTTTCAGGCCTCTTGGGCAAATTCAAATTACTTGCCACGATAGATAACAAGGCCCTGACTTTCATTGCTCTTTCCGGCATAGCTGGCGCGCTGTCCTGGTTATTTTATTTTCTGGCACTTAAAAATGGGCCAGCTTCGGGTGTAGCAGCTTTGGATAGACTAAGCGTGGTATTTGTAGTTATCTTGGCAGCGCTTTTCTTAGGCGAGAGTCTTACCTGGAAATCAGGCCTGGGCGCCGTGCTAGTGGCGGCTGGGGCCTTTTTATTGACCTTAAAGTAATAGCTTATAAAGCAGGCTTAATCATTGCCTAAATTGCCCGTTTCAGGCATACTTGAATTAGGGTTTTATAAATTAAATATCACTGCTTATGCACAGTCGATCAATCATGGTCTTAGCCATGGCTTTATTTATGAGCTTGCCTGCTTTAGGTATAGCTCAAACTTCGGTTTATCAGTATAACCAGACTGATCTGGATTTAGCGCCAGAACGTGCTCAAACTGGTGGCGATCCGGATGTGCCAGTTATTACAGGTACAGTGACAAATCCTGGTACCAGTAGTGAAGGCAAGGAATCTAGTGAGAAGGGCGGCACGGAAGATATAAATATCGGTGTAGGGGAATTACAAGAAAGTGCTGTACCTACCAGCCCCAGTTCAGTAACTAGTCCCACTACCAGCCAAAAAGGTAATGTTGAAACCAATTGGAAAGTGGAGGAGGGTGAATCAGCTGCCGCCGCTGATTATTATATAAAGCTTGATGGCGTTGAGGGCGAATCAAAAGAGTCATCTAAAAAAGGTAAGGTGGAATACTCCTGGAAAGTGGAGGAGGGGGAAAGACTAACGCCTATCTTCATAGAAATAGATGATATTAAAGGTGAAAGCACTGATACTGCCGCCAGTGCCAACGACCGGCTAAAGAATGCTGGTCCAGTTGATGGCTGGCCTAAGGGCGGTGTTTCTATAGCGGTGGGGGATGTGAATGGTTTGACTGACGAGCAAAAGCAAGGCTTCCTAGCCACAGTGAAGCCAGGTGAGCAAGTTGAAAATGAGCAGGATCTGCAAAATTTTGCTTTGGCAGTCATGATGGAAAAATCTCAGCCGGCAGAAAGCCTGAGCCTGAATTATGAAAAAATAAAATTCACCTACCGTATGCCAGCTAAACTTTTAGGTTTTATCCCCACAAGTTACGCAGCTGAAGTTGATGTTGATAAGGGTAATAATGAAAATTGGGATTTTGGCAAGGTCAAAGTAAAATTCCCTTGGTACGCTTGGTTGCTGCGTAAGGGTACGAGTGCTAATAAACTGGCCGACATGGTGCAACAGGGTGTGGAAGAAGGTAAGAAAAAAGGGAATGTGGAATACGGTTGGAAAGTGGAAGAAGGAGAGAAGTTAGAACAAACTGGCATTGAGCCTGATGAAATTGATTTTATGGGAGAGGGTAGCGAAACAGCTGCAGCTTCAGGCTATATGAAAATAGGTGATATAAAAGGTGAGAGTAATGATACTGCCAATCAAGCAACTGATGACGGGCACAAGGATTGGATCAATCTTTCCTCTTTTTCCCAAATGGCCCAAACTATGCAGCTGGTGAGTAATGTCATGAAGGCCAGGCACGAAATGGCTATGAATTCAATTCGGAACATGAAGTAGCAGCCAGCCAGCACAACCAGATAATTTCAGACTTACACGATTGACACGCCTGTGTCAGTCGTGTTTAGATATGGGCAAATAAAAAGAGGTAAATTATGAAACGAACATACGTTCCTTCTGTAAAAGAAACTGCTCGCCAAACCATTGGTACGCAAACCAGGGTACTATACATTATTTGCTGCTTTTTTGGTGGCGTCATTGGTTATACTTATAACCCTAAAGAAGGCGTCGTAATAGGCATCTTAGTAGGTGCCGCGGCCGCCACCGTATTAGCGATCATAAATGTACAGTATTTTGTGAACAAAAAACCAAGAGATTTTGGTTCTTTAAACTAAACTGGCGGGTAACTTGATAAAAAGCAACGGCCAAGCCCGCTGCTTATGGGCTTATACTGCCAAAGCTAAAAAAGATTACTTTTGCTGCGCTTGTCTTCACTATATCCGTCCGGGTGAAGAGTATACTCGTGAAGTCTGGGTAATGGCTGAATATTTATGGGTACACCATACCCATGTAGACTGCCCGTATGATCCGGATGAGGACTATATAGAATTTTTACGGCTTAAAGCTGAAGCCGAAGCCAGACGAGAAAAAGCTTTAGAGAATATACCCAAAGCAGCCTAAACCACCCGATATAAAACGATCAGGTGGTTTTATTTTGGGTTGACAAAAGTGTAATTTGGGGAGTAGGGTAGGGAGCAGAAAACAAAAACCATAAGAGGGTAGCATGCAAACAATTAAAAAAAGCGAACTGCCCGGGCAGTTCACGATCATTTTGTTCATAGTAGCCATAATTCTAATAGTGGCTTTAGGCGCTATCGCCGTGCCAAGATTGGTAGAATTGATGAATAGTCTGCAAACTAGCATAGGCTCAGCTCCACGCTAAGTGAAAAATAGTTTAGTCAAACCCATTCTTAAGGAATGGGTTTATTTTATTACTAATAGGTTGATTTTTAAGCTCTAGGGCAGCATAATAAGGCATATGAGACAGGTCTATAAACTAAGCGTGGTCTTAGGTGCCCTAGTGCTTTTAGGCGCTGGTTGCAGCCTATTTGGCCCGGCTAATGTGGCCCGCACGGAAAAATTCGCTTACCCCGATATCAAGGATCATTTTTGCGGCGTCAGTATGGATTTTCGCTATTGCAAGTGCGCTTTCCACAACGAGTATTGCGATGCCATTAGCATGTCAAAACGCGCGGCTAATAATTATGTGCAAGATGAGTTTGATAAATGGGTAGAAGAACAACTGCTAGCCTGGGGCGAGGCTTGCACTCGGGCTGGTGGCGTATTTGCCAAAGACCAGTGCCAGTATTGCGAAGAGGGTTACCTAGCCCAAGGCCAGGCTTGTGTGGAGCAAGGTGCGGTGGCGCAGAACAGCTCAGGTATAGATAAAACAGTATTCAACGACGATTGTACAGTTAAGGAAGATGCTTTTAATAATAACTGGCGCAAGTATTCTGATATTGATGAGGTCATCGCCTATGACGAGCGCAGTTATGAGGCTAAGCAAGTGTATGATCTGCAGGAAAAAAGAATCGGCCTAATGGTAGAAGGGTTTAATTTGGAAGCTGAGCAAGAAGCAGATAAGCAAACCCGTGTGGTTTTAGAAGAATACAGGCAAGCTTTAGTGCAAAATATTAAAACCAATCTTTTAAAATCATTCTGGCGTTTAGCTTGGATTACTTACTCCACTATAGATAGTGCTAAAGGCTTAGGCAAAACCTATGGCGGCTTAGTGACTGATGGTATAGAAGGTATAGATAGCCTGGCTAAGGGGGTAACTGTTATTCAAGGCTTAGTGCCATCATCAAGCGCGCTGGCTATAGATACTAATTCTGTAACTGGCAAAGTAAAATCCGTAAGCGTCAATACTGCCCTAGAGGCTTTTGGCAGTTTAGGTGATCCAGTTTCTACAGCTACTGCTTTTGTGCAGAATTCAGTTACAGTGAATTACCCCTCAGCTGATCTGACAGATGAGGAAATCGCTATATTGAAAAATCAGAATATTTCCAAAGGGGCGATAGATGCGGCGCTGAAGCAGGGTGACGCTGTAATGGCTGAGCGGGACGCGCGCATGCAGCA
>CAZRDN010000038.1:0-5836 GCA_964598875.1 uncultured Gammaproteobacteria bacterium | reverse complement strand
TGACTGACTAAGGCCAAATAGGCCTCAGGTGGTATATCCACCTTACCCGCTAGCCGCATCCTTTTCTTGCCGGCTTTTTGTTTTTCTAATAGTTTGCGCTTACGCGTAACATCACCGCCGGAAGAAGCTTTTTTAAGCACATCCTTCCTCATGGCTGGTAATTTTTCTGAGGCTAAAATCCTACCACCTAAAGCCGCTTGGATCTTTACTTCAAACATCAGGCGCGGTAAAACATCTTTTAACTTGCCCACAATGAAGCGGGCGCGTCGATAAGCCTGGTCCTCATAAACTATGGTGGCCAAAGCTTCCACCGGCGCATCGGCCACTAGCACATCCAAGCGTCTGACCTGGCATGGCCTAAAACCTATAAAATCATAATTTAAGGAAGCATAACCAGCGCTGACGCTTTTTAAGCGGTCGTAAAATTCAACCAAAATCGAATTCAAAGGAATTTCGTAACGCAAGATAGCCCGAGCCTGCGAGTGTCCTTGGGCCAGATAATCCGTGGTCAGATAAGTCCCGCGGAAATCCTGCGCCACTGACATAAGCGGGCCAATATAATTAGTCGGGGCTACGATATCAACGTGCACATAAGGCTCCTTGACCTCGGCTATTTTATCGGGCGTGGGTAATTCCAGGGCGCTGTGGATAGTTATGACCTCATTATTTTTTAAAGTGACCTCATGGGCTACCGAAGGTGTGGTGATGGTTATTTCCAGATCATATTCCCGCTTCAGCCGTTCCCTGGTGATATCCAGGTGTAACAAACCTAAAAAACCACAGCGGAAGCCGTAGCCCAAGGCAGGTGAATGTTCACCTTCATAGATCAAACTAGCATCATTCAAACTCAGTTTAGCTAAAGCATCCCTCAAGCTTTCGATCTCCTCGCCCGCTGCTGGATAAAAACCAGCAAATACCATTGGCCTGACCTCGCGATAACCAGGCAATGGGGCCACGCTGCTTTGGTTGGTGGCTAAGGTATCACCCACACGCACCTGTCTGATATCTTTCAAACCAGTCACTACATAACCAATACTACCGGCTGCTAAGCGCTCAGCAGCTTTTAATTGCGGCGCAAAAATGCCGACCTCCAATAAGGCTCCGGCTGATTTGGTGCCTAATAAACGATAGGGCTGGCCTGATCTGAATTCGCCTTCTGTTATCCTGACTGCGGCCACTACTCCCCTATAATCATCATAATGCGAATCAAAAATCAACCCGCGCGCCGGTGCGGTGAGGTCGCTTGATGGCGGCGGTACTTTTTTAACAACTTCAGCCAGCACTTGTTCTACACCTTCGCCTGACTTAGCTGACACTTTTAAGACCTCCTGAGGTTTAATAGCTAAAAGCTGGCAGATCTGATCGATTGTACCTATCGGGTCTGAGGCTGGCAGATCAATTTTATTTATTACCGGAATAATGGTTAAGCCTGCGGCTTGAGCCAGTTCCAAGTTGGCAATGGTCTGGGCTTGCACACCTTGGGTAGAATCAACCAAGAGTATCGCCCCTTCCACGCAGCTTAAAGAACGCGAAACTTCATAAGTGAAATCCACATGCCCAGGTGTATCTATCAAGTTCAGTGTATAGCCCTGCCAGGACATGGTCACAGGCTGCAACTTAATGGTGATGCCGCGCTCACGCTCCAGATCCATCTGATCTAAAAATTGCGCCTGCATCCGTCTTTTTTCTACTGTACCGGTGATTTCCAATAATCTATCAGCCAGCGTTGACTTGCCGTGATCAATATGTGCGATAATACAAAAATTTCTAACACTAACGGCCATACTAGACGATCTTAGTTTTAAGGGTCTGCCAGGCGCTCATAAACCAGCGCCGAATAAAATCTATTTCTGATAAACCCAAAGCTGCACTTACTACCAAATAGCTGAAGACACCAGCCAACCCAGCGATCGCACCTTGGCTGAAAATTCCCCAAAAGGTATTCATATCAACCCGCGGTGCCAAAAGATAAAGCACGCCCCAGGCTGAAGCCGCGGCAGCTAAAGCTGACAAACTCATACGCCATAAACCAGTGATTATCCAATTGGCTCCTAAGTCACCTAAACGGTGACCAAGGATGGCCAGTAAGATAAATAAATTCACCACACTGGCGCTGACATAGGCAATACCTACCCCAGCCAAGCCAAAATTCCTTAAGCTCACCAGCATAATGACATTGACCACAATGCTGCAAAGCCCAGCTACCAGCGGTGTGGTGGTGTCTTTCAAGGCATAAAAAGTACGCGCCACTAAAGGTAGGATACTGTCGGACACAATAGCTAAGGCTAAGAACCCCAAAGCTTGAGCAGTTCTGATGGTGTCCTGCCAATCAAAAGCCCCGCTACCTAAAACCACTCTGACCAGCTGTGCCCGTAAAACTAAAAATAGAACTGACAAGGGTAAGGCATAAAAAAGCACTCGCCGGATATTCTGGCTGAAATAACGCACAAAATCCTGACGTTGGCTGGCGATGTAGGCCTGGCTTAATAAAGGAAACACCGCCACTGCCAAAGATACGCCAAAAACATTTATGGGAAAACTGTGTAAATTCAAAGCTAAACTAAAGGCAGCTAAGCTACCCACTGCCAAGGTAGAGACAAAGCTCGCTGTAACTATCTGATTTATTTGGGCAGCGGCTAAGCCTAAGGTTCTGGGTAGTAGCAACCTAATAACTTCTCGCAAACCAGCATCTTTGAAAGACAAGCCCAAATGAGGTCGCCAGCCTAAGCGCCACACCGCTGGCAATTGCACGGCTAAATGCAGCAGGCTACCTAAAACCACGCCCCCAGCCAGGCCATATGCACCCCACTGCGGCACGATTATATAAATCCCTAAAATAATGCCAACATTATAAAGAACCGGCGCTAAGGCAAAGCTAGCTAGGCGTTGTTGCGCCTGTAATATACTACTGATCACATTGGACACACCAAAAACTATGACCGCCACCAGCATCAATCTGGTTAATTTTATTGACAAGGCCAAGGAGACAGCATCAAAACCAGGCGCGATTAACTTTATTAACCAGGGCGCAGTTAAAGCCGCAACTAGTGCGCCGCCCGTTAATATTAAAGTTAGTAGGTTTAGAACTTTATTACTTAGGGCAAAAGAACTCCCCAGGCCTTCGCGCTCGCGGTACTGGATAAAAACCGGGATCAAGGCAGAGGCCAAAGCACCTAAGACAAAGGTATTAAAAATAAAATCAGGTATTTTAAAAGCTGCATAGTAGGAATCAAGAATACTACCCGCACCAAAAGTAGAAGCTAGCAGCCTATCCCTGAGCACGCCCAGTAAACGCGATAGCACTGAAAAAAAGGCGACAATTAAAGCGCCCTTAGTCACGGCATCCTTATTGTTCATGAAACCGTTACTAAAAATCATGTTCGCTTACTTACAGTTAAAAAAGAGTCCCATCTGGCTGGAGGTGAGAAGGCTTGAAGTGACCAAAATACTGGTATCCAAGCATGAAGGGTGTACAACTCACACAAGCTAGCGTGACCATACAGTCCTTCAGGGCATTCTCTAAAGGCCTCCAACCAGATAAAACTCTTAATTTAAAACAATACTACGTTAGCATAAAAAACTTAAATTGTCAAGTTACTATGACCCAAGCTTAAATCTTTTCAAATATCAAACCGTAAAATTCGTCGCCTTGCCAATCAGTGCGTAATTCAAATGTGTTGTTGCCTAATACTGGCTGGCGTGAAGCTTCTTGCCACCGTAAACGAAAACTGTCTGGCCAAATTATCTCTGAGCTAAAATCAACCGGTACTACACCGGATTGCCGCTGGAAAAATATGGAATAGCGGCGCAAATCCTGCCAAGTAGCTCCAGGCTCTAAACGAAAAGGTAAGCGATAGACCAGGCTAGCCTGGCGTGTTTCCCCAGGTGAGACACTTAACCAATTACCAAACACAGTTTTGCCAAATTCCTCAGTGATGCGAGTGCCTGATGATGTGTCCCAGCCTATTTCTGTTTCTAAACGTTTAATATCTTCATCAAATTCTGCTGCCTCAGGCACTGCCCGATAATAACTACTCGGTGGTGGCGTAAAGCCTTCGGTGGCTAATAAAGTAGCGCCTTGAGGCACATAAAACCTCAGGTAACTGACATTACGCCGACTTTCAAAAGTGTCTCTGGAATCACCACGGTGACTGCGGCTAATGCTTAATCGTACGGTCAATTCTCCGGTAGGTGCCACTTCAAGTCGGTGGCGTATTTGTTCGCTCACCACCTGGTCAGTTTTACCACCCCCAATATTAGTCCTGACAACTGCCAGATAATCACTGGGTGCGGTTTGCACCTCGCCGGCCCAACCAAATTCCTGGAACCTAGCCTGGGTCTCGGTATCTGTAGAGTACAATTGAATTCCCCTGCTCAATAAACTCTTGTTTATCAGGCTGCTTAAATTCAGCATGTCCTGTCCTTTAAAGGCCAGCAACCGGCTAAATAGAACCGGGGCCAGATCAGCAATGAACTGTTTTGGTCTGTTGGCTTCACGGTCATACTCCAATTCAACCGCTGCCTGGGTCTCTCTCATAAAATTATCAGCCGTTAAGACCTTGCCATAGGCCGGCAGCTCAATAGGTCCTGTCATTTTCAATAATTGCACCACTACCTCAGAATTCAATGAAACCAGGCCGTCGATTTCTGGCCCACCCGAAGCTAGGAGGAACCATCTTATCTTCGCTGCTGAACTCGGGAAATCAAAAAACCAATTGGCGTCTTGTAGCTGCCAGCTGCCCCGTACCAACCGCAAAGGTTCGGGTGGTCTGATGGTTTTAGTTAAAGAACCTTGAAAGTCATAAGGCCCGCCACCAGGAATATTGATCGATCTGATCTCGCCTTGCTCAAAAGCAATCAAAGCTAAACTACCAGCAAAACCACCCGTTGGTCTGAGCTCACTAGAGTTTTGAAATATAACCGCGTAGGTCCTAGGCTCTGGGCTCACTAAAACCTGCTGTAGTAGTTGGGGTAAGGATAAGACAGATGCCAAATTCATCTCTAAGGCCGCTAGCTGGCCTTGGACCGTTTCCAGAACACCTCTGAATTCAGCTGGCAGATCAGAACTTTCCGCCTGATCTAAGTAACCAGCAGCGGCGCTGAGGTGCGGCTGAAGATCTATAGCTGCCTGATGCAACACATCTAAACTTGGGCCAAAGCTAAAAGTCTCTTCATTAGCCACGCTGGTCAAATGTTCCAAGGTATCAGCCACTAAACTGGCTGCGGCAGCCACTTCTTGGCTGGCTGATAAAATTGCGCGGGCGGTCTCTAATTTACTACCAGCCACTGGCAAACGACCAACCAAGCCCGATAACTCACTACTTAGATTACCTACTACTACCAAGGCTTCATTAAACGATTCGGTGGCGCTGTTCAATTGTTCTTGAGCTAAGGCAGGATCACCTTGGGCTAGCAGAGCGCTGGCCTGTTCTAATCCTAAAAAGCCAGTGCTAGCTAAATTAATGACCTCATGGCTGCGATAGTTTAAACTCTGCCAAGTGGCCACGCCTTTAAGTGGCAAGATCAAAAGTAAGGCCAAACCCACAAAAATGCCGGTTTGGGCTAGCAAGGCTTTTGGTTGTAAATTCAATTCTTTAAATTCCTTAAGTACAGGTGCTGGGCGATGTTTTGGTTTAGATTTGAACAGTCTAACAGGCCAAAGCACTACCCCAACAACCGCCAGCATATAATTAGAAATGTCCAACCAGATAGCCTGATTTAAAACTTTAGTCTCTTCATACAATCTCAAAAAAAAGAACAAGCCTGGCAACCAGATGAGATCTATCAAACCAGCGCATAGCTCAGCCACAAAAAATACACTCAGATCACGCCCTCG
>CAZRDN010000037.1:0-5841 GCA_964598875.1 uncultured Gammaproteobacteria bacterium | reverse complement strand
CGCGACCGCGGCAGTGGCCGGGCTGCTGGCCGCTGCCGCGGTCGTGTTCGTGGCCCATGGCCAAATCAGCCGTTTCTATATCGCGGATTTCGCCTACCATTATAATATCTGGGTCTTGTCGTAAAATAGAACGCAAACCGCTGGCAAATGTCAGACCAACTTCAGCATTGACTTGTGACTGGTTAACTCCTTCCAAATAGTATTCCACTGGGTCTTCCAAGGTAATGATATTTGAACCCTCGTCATTTAACTGATTGAGCGCAGTATAAAGAGTGGTAGATTTACCACTGCCAGTTGGCCCACAGACTAAGAACATGCCTTGTGTTTTTTGCAGATTCTCTTCAATGATTGCAGCCGTATGGCCAATAAACCCGAGTTCATTAAACTTCTTTAAACCTGAAGCTGTATCTAGAATTCTCAACACCACCTTCTCACTATTTAAGAGCGGCATAGTGGAAACACGGAAATCGACATTGCGCCCGCCTATAGAGAGCCGGATGCGTCCGTCTTGCGGGATACGCGTTTCGTCTATTTTAAGATTTGCCAAAACTTTAATGCGTGAAACTACAGCGGAATGAATATATCGTGGCAACACAATAGAAGTATGGAGCACGCCATCAATACGATAACGTACACGCGTTTCATCTTGCACTGGCTCAATATGAATATCCGAAGCGCCGCCTTCCACAGCATGGCGGAAAATAACAGCCACCATTTTAGCGACCGGCGCACTCTTAACCACTTCTTCTAGTTTACCTTCCTGTTCTTCTGCTAGTTCTGGAATATCGGCATACTTACCCTCGGCTTGGGTCAAGGCTTCCTTAACCTCGCTCGATAAACTGCCATAATGCTTGAAAGCGCTTTTTAAACTTTCTGAACTAGTAATGAAATACTTTGGTTTCCAACCTTGTTCTCGGGCCCTGAACTCAATAGCTTCTATGGCCTTATAATTACCAGGCTCAACCATAGCAACCGAAACTTCATTACCTGCTCTGTCAAAGGTCACCAACTCATAATTTTCCGCGAGTTCAGCTGGCAAAAGCTGCACTACTTCACGGGGCAGCTCTTTATCTGTTAAATCCACGAACGGCATATTAAAGAGCTGGCCCTTAGCCTCCAATAACTGGCGCGGCTTGACCAGCCCTTTTTCTACTAAAACTTCTTCAAATTGTTTACCACTCTGATGTGCGACCTTACCCAGCTCACTAGCCTGTTCGGCAGTAAGTAAACCTCGCGATACTAAAACATCCTGAAGCTGAAGATTGAGCTTAGCTTTGGCCATTTACTTTACTTGATGCGGCCCTTATAAAAACCGCCTCAAGCCAATAAATTATTAATCAACTATCTTATAACACCTGCGGTAGTTACAGTGCCTGTGCCATCACCACCTTCTGACCAGAAGTTTATAGTGAAGTCAGTCGCGTTTAAGACGTTCAGGGTGTAATCGCACAAACCAGTTGCTGGGTTGGCACAGTTAACCGTACCTGTTGGGTCTGCTAATTGTGCTATACCTGGCAAAAAGTCATCAATACCAACGCTACCAGCATTACCCACACAAGCATCTAGCTGTTGTGGTGGGTTTAAAATAGCGCCCGTGCCACTTCGGCATATACCTGTATAAGCCCCTGTCTGGTCAAAGAAAAGCTGGAAGCCTTTAGAGACCGCGTCCATATCAGCCAAACGCTTGGCATCACGTGAACGGATACGGGCATTGTTTAGGGCTACCACAGCCAGCGTTGACAGCAAGCCAATGATAGAGATAACGACCAAAAGCTCAATCAAGGTAAAACCTTTCTTGTCCTTGGTCTTAGAGTGAGTGAACATATGCATATATGTTAACTAATTATTAATGGTTAATGATTAAGGTTTAATTGATGAAAATGGATCCTGGCGCCCTAATACCTTCACTTCCAGCGGCACTTCGCCAAAAACTTTCAAATTAACTAATTCGCTGGAGCGTAATATTTTCTCTACGCTAATATCAGCCACGGTTTCCCCTGCAGGTACGCCTCCGGTAGGTTCCATCTCTGTGGGTAGGGCTACCACCACCGGTTCTGGCTCGGCCGCGGGCGAGCTAAAAGTACGGTAAACTACTATACCTATTATAGACCATATTAACACCATACTGCCACCTAATAGGATTATTCTTTTTTTGCTTAAACTTTTTCTGGCAAGCATTGTCTTACTTTATTATAAATTAAACTAAAATATAGTAAAAACACTTAACTTATGGTATGTAAGCCGTGGCGAAATTCAGGGTGTAACTTATACCGCTCCGGCCGGCGGATTTAGTGGTAAAGGTCAACGATATAAGCTTTAACAAAATCTGGCTGTCCTCTGTGAGGGAGATGAATTCCTTCAGATCGTTATAATCACCACCTTCTATCACCAGGTTGATCTTTAAGTCTTTGGCACTTGAAGTGTTAGCTGGCTGACTGGAAGCTTCAGCTAACTGCTGTTCCTCCGGAGTTGCTTTGGCCGCCGAAAAACCAATGTCGCTAATGGTAAAATTCGTTCTGTTGGCTATGCCTTCAAACTGAGCTAGCAAATTCGGGATATCCTGCCCGCGTGGTAAAGCTAAATCCAGACGAGTATGATCAGTAGCCACTAATTTATTGTATTCATTTACCAGAGCATTTAAATTAACTAGCTCGTCTTCAACTGATTTTTTGGTGACATCAAAGCCCTCTATGGTCGGCAGAGCCTTTAAGGTACGCCATTGCGGTAATAACAAAAACCACCAACCTAATGATAAAATTAAAACTGAAACAAAAATCCCTGACGGCCACAATGAACGCCTGGTTTTTGGGGCTACTATATTAGCTCGTGATAAACTTGGTGTTTGAACAGGTGACATAAATTAATAAGCTCTGCTAAATAACTCAGTGGGCAATTTAACTGTAAAAGTAAAATTAACCACGCTCAATGGCCCATCATTGGTGTTACTGACATCTACAGTGACTCCGCCCAGGGAAACATCTTGGGCTTCTTTACTTTGTTTAAAAGCTAACATCTGCCGACCAACTTCAGTGAAATTAGGTGCCTGACCAATGATAGTAGCTCGTCCGTTAGCATCGGCGGCTAAACTATTTAACTGCACCAAAGGAATGGTATTTTTTTCCAGCCAGGAAAAGAAATTATTCCACTGACTGCGCTGTTCAAGTAAGCCTGCCAACACTTGGACTCGATGCCTGGTGGTAATGGCCTGTTCAGCCTGCTGCCTGGCCGCTTCCAATTCTTGTTGTAATTCAATAATCTCCTGCTGTACTAACTGATTCTCTTCAACTTTTTGATCAACATATATTTTTAAGGAAAAGTAAGCCCCTGCCACTACCACGAGACAAACGACCACCAAAGAGATAACAGCTGTTAACGTGCGGCTGTTTACGCGGCTGCTTTCTTGGGCCGGGATAAGGTTCACATCCAGAATTGACGGAGGTTTAAGACCTGCTCCCCGACCGCTAGAATTAGCCGCCTTAGGTTCTGGTCTGGCTTTGGGTGTTAAGGGTTTGGGTGGAGTTGGTAACGGCGCAACTGGTGGTGCTTTAAGGGGCGGTGCCGTAGTAATTTCCGCCTCATTATTTAAGGGCGGTTTTTTAGCTTCAGTTGCCGCCTTAACGCTTATTTTATTAGTGTTTTCTAAACTTGGATTATTCACGTTTTTCGCAATGGCCGACATTAATTGCTGCCAACGGCCCGGGGCAGAACCAGTGGCTGGGGCCTTGGCCTTATCTACTGGCTCGGAAAATTCTAAACCAGCCAACTCATCAGCTGATTCCTTATGGGCCGCTTCGTCTTTCTTTCTTAAATCTTCGGGTAATAAATTTATATCCGACATAAATTTATATGAATTGTCTCATGGCTAAACCGATAGCTGAGGCGAACTGCGGCCCAACCTCATCCAACACCGGATTCAGTTCTTCCGGATAACTTACTCTGGCCCAAGGATCGCCAATATAAACCTTCACTTGGAATAGATTTTCTAGATATTCCGGTAACATGGGCAAAAATGATGAGCCGCCGGTTAAAATTATTTTTTCAATTGGCTGGCTAGACTGACTTTGATAAAGCGAAAAATTATATTTAATCTCATTGACCACCGGGCTGATAGTATTTTCAATGGTGGCCGGGATGCCCCCAGCGGCCGCTCCCCTGGTATTCAAACCGATATCCCGTTTGAACTGCTCGGCCCTCTTAACATCAACATTCAAACTGTTGGCTATAGCCTTGGTAATAGTAAGGCCACCGACATCAATACTTCTATTTAAGACCGGGATACCGTTTTCAATGATGCAAATATCCGTAGTCACGGCACCTAGGTCAGTTACCATAATTACTTCGCGAGCGCCACCCACTAAACTCCTTTCCAAAGCAAAGGCCTCGGTTTCCAAACTTAATAATTCCAATTCGGCTTGCCTAAAAATTGTTAAATATTTTTTCACCAAATTCTGCGGTGCGGCTGTTAATAATACTCTGATATTATTCTTACCCTTAGGTTTATCGTCTGAGGATTTTCCATTAGCCTCTAGGGTAGCACCCTTACCATTGGTCCCGGACGCTGTTTTGGTAGGTTGGTTATCTGCTAAAAACTTCCAATCCAATATCATTTCTTCCAGCGGTAGGGGCACGAATTTTCTCGCTTCCCAGCGAATGGCTGCGGCCAGTTCTTTTTCTGACATAGCTGGTAAGGTAATCACTGAACTGAAAACCGCAAAAGTGGGTAAGGCTGCAGAAACTTTCTTGGAAGTAGTGTGGGCCTGACTACAAATGGCCTTTAAAGTAGCGACGATACGGGCTATATCACGTTCAGCATCAACTTTAGTGGCATCACCTGTGTATTCGGCTCTGCCATAAGTCACTAAACGCGGTGTGCGGTTCGGACCGGACGTGAGCTCTACAACTTTAATGCTAGCTGTACCAATATCAACCCCTAAATACGACTTTCTCTTTGAAAACAAGCTCATAAATGTATGAATTTTGGTACAAAATTTGTTTAAATACTGCTATCTGATTAATTTGGCTTAAATAAAGCAATTTATTTTGCCTTAAATATCCAAAATACCGTTATAGTATAGCAAAAAAGAACCATTTTGTCCAATTATGTTAAGGAGTACGGAACTGCCAAGTTGGTAAGGTTTGCAAGATATCTTTGAACCCTGGAGGGGTATTCAATAAAATACGACCATCCGCTACTACTTTTTCCGAAGCCTGACCGCCCGCCGATGATGTACGCTGTAGCTGTAATTGCCGAGCGATCACTGCGCCATAAATAGTTAACTGTTGCGGACTGGTACCGGTACTAAATACACCACCACTTGGTGAACCACTGACAAAATAGGAGCCGACTGTTTGCGCTACGCCACCGGAAATGGTGACACTGCCTTTTACCAACCAACCGACCGAGGCCAAATTACGGGCGGCTATACTAGGCGCCGAGGCTTCATAAGTTGTATTGGCGCTGATAGTTAAACTGCCTTCCACAATTATCAAACCTGCGCCAGACACATTACCAGCACCATTGACAAATTCAGCTGCCTGATCAATGTCTAAATCACCTTTTACCCAATAAACCTTACCTCCAAGCGGTGATAATACTCCGCCTAGAACCTCAGACAACTTAACTGGACTGCCGCTGCCTGTTGTGATTTCAACCTGATGACCATAACTATTAGTACCAGCATCGGCCACTTCCGCTCCGGATAAATTATGAGTTAAGCCATAATAATCAAATGAGCTTACTTGCGGAGCGGCACTGCTACTAGTTCCGGGATATGACATTTGTCCGAAATTCGGATTGATAGGCAATACACCCTGTGAAGGCGCAGCTGAAATAAAATTCTG
>CAZRDN010000036.1:0-5865 GCA_964598875.1 uncultured Gammaproteobacteria bacterium | reverse complement strand
TTAGCACTCTCAAGCTGCGAGTGCTAATTAGGGATAAAACTATAGATATGTTAGACAGGCACCATAAATTATTAAGCCAAGTTGTCAGAAGTTATATTAAGGAGGCGGAACCAGTTGGTTCGCGTGCTTTAGAGGGTAGGCTAGGCTTAAGTTCAGCTACTATCAGGAACGATATGGCTTTGCTTGAAGAGGAGGGGTATTTAGCCCAACCACACACTTCAGCTGGCCGTGTGCCTACAACCAAAGGTTTTGAGTTTTATCTGGAAAATTTAATGGAAGCCCGAGAGCCTAAGCCAGCTGAACAAAAAACCCTGCGGGAAGTTCTGCGAGGGGAAGCGACCGATGAAAAAACGGCTAAAAATTTAGCCAAGAGCCTAGCTGACATTACACAAGAAGCGGCTTTAGTGGCTTTTTCTCCAGACCACACTTATTACACCGGCCTGGCTAATCTGTTCCACCAGCCTGAATTTGCCGATGTCGGTATGGTAAGGGAAATGGGTGAGGTCGTGGACCACCTAGATGAAGCTCTGCGTCAGTTAATGGACACAGTAGATGATAAAGTTCAGGTTCTTTTGGGTAAAAATAATCCTTTAGGTAGTGATTGTGCCATAATTTACACTAATTTATTAATAGTAAGACAACCAGTTTTATTTGGTTTGTTCGGGCCATTAAGAATGGATTACGATGCTAACGTAGGTAGAATGAATTATGTCAGAGAAATCATTAACAAATAACACATCGTCCCAGCGCGACCCTGATAGTCTGGAAAAGCAGGCAGCTGATTATCTAGCGGGCTGGCAACGCGCTAAGGCTGATTATGCTAATTTGAAAAAAGAAACAGACGAGAGATTGGCTCAATTAGCCAAGTACGCCAATGAGGAGCTGCTTAAGGAGCTGTTACCTCTGGTGGACTATTTTAAAAGTGCGCTTAGGGCTGTGCCTAAAGAAGAGCTTGGTTCCGGATGGGTAGAGGGCGTTAGGCACATTCAAACCAGATTATTGGAAATCATGGCCTATAACGGCGTGAAGGAAATGGATGTCATAGGGGAAGTTTTTAATCCGGAGTTGCATGAGGCAGTAGAACAGGTAACAGATGGAGGTAAGCCAGGGAATATCGTAGCAGAGGTTAGAACGGGGTTTTATCTGCATGATAAGGTGCTACAACCAGCTAGAGTAAAAGTTGCAAAATAAAATCAAAGGGCAGTAAAAATAAAATTTATATTTGATAATTAATCTAATTTTTTCATCATATGGACTACATCTGTCCTGAATGCGGCTATACAGATGAAGCTCGTGGACGCTGTCCGTCTTGCGAGGTTCCTCTGATTCCGATCGATGAGGTCGGTGAAGCTGATGAAGGTGAGACAGATATGGATGAGGAAGCTGAGCAATCATAAGCTTAGTTGCTCAGCACCCAGGGTCGCTCTACTCTTGGCTGAATGATAGCTAAGGGTGGGGTCCCCTGGGGCCAAACCCTAGTTTAAAATGTTAATTTATTTAAGAAAGGGGGTGAATGATAAATTTATGTCATTAGTACGTTGGACACCGCTGATGCCCGCTTGGGATGAGTTTGACAGGTTTTTTGATGGAGCCAGTTTTGTGCCGGCTTTGGATGTTTATCAAACCAAAGATGCGGTAGTGGTAGAGACACCTTTGGCAGGAATTGATCCGGAGAAAGTTAATATCTCCATAGAGAATGATGTGCTGACTATTGAGGGTTCAACTGAGCATAAGACAGAAGTGGATGAAAAAAATTATTATCGTAAAGAAGTGCGTAGCGGCGCTTTTCACCGCTCGGTCGCCTTACCTACCTCAGTTGACGGCACTAAGGCTCAAGCTACTTATGAAAAAGGTCTTTTGAAGATAGAGATCCCTAAGGAAGAGCGAGCTAAGCCTAAGACGGTTAAAGTGGAGGTTAAATAAGCTGATTCGTGAAGGGCTGAATCAGCCCCTCCAGCGAGGCCCGAAGTCGTTCGGCACTCACTGGAGGGAAAAATATTAATCATTGATTTTTAGTTCAATATTATGTCAAAAATTCTAGGTATAGATTTAGGCACCACCAATTCCTGCATGGCCGTAATAGAAGGCGGCCAGCCGAAAGTGTTGGAAAATAAAGAGGGTAACCGTACCACACCATCAGTGGTTGCTATGTCCAAAGCAGGTGAGCGTTTAGTTGGGTTGCTAGCTAAGCGTCAGGCAGTTACCAATCCTGAAAACACGCTTTACTCCATTAAGCGTCTTATTGGCCGCAGGTGGGAGGATCCTGAGGTCCAGCGCGATCTTAAAGTGCTACCTTTTAAAATGGTGAAATCAGGTGATGGTATGAAGGTTATGATGCAAGGCAAAGAGTATAGTCCGCAGGAGATTTCCGCCATGGTCTTACAGAAAATGAAAGCTGATGCTGAAAGCAAACTCGGTAGCCCTATAACCGAGGCGGTTATTACCGTGCCGGCGTATTTTGATGATTCGCAAAGGCAAGCCACTAAAGATGCTGGCGAAATCGCTGGGTTGAAAGTAAAGCGCATTATCAACGAACCTACAGCCGCTGCCTTGGCTTATGGTTTTGATAAAAAGAAGGATGAAAAAATCGCGGTTTATGATCTCGGGGGTGGCACTTTTGATATATCTATTTTGGAAGTCTCAGCTGATACGGTGGAAGTAAAGGCTACTAACGGCGATACACATTTGGGGGGTGATGATTTTGATCAGCGTATTATAGGGTTTATTGTGGATCAATTCGGCCGAGAGAACGGGGTTGATTTAAGCAAAGATCCATTAGCCTTGCAGCGTGTCAAGGAAGCTGCTGAAAAAGCCAAGATAGAGCTGTCCACTTCCACGGAAACTGAAGTTAATCAGCCTTTTATAACCAGTGACGCTTCTGGGCCAAAACACTTGGTAATGAAATTGACCCGTGCCAAGCTGGAGAGCATTGTGGGTGATTTGGTGGAGAAAACTCTGGAGCCCACTCGTAAGGCTTTATCAGATGCTGGCATGAAGCCGTCCGATATTAATGAAGTAGTGTTAGTTGGTGGTATGACTCGCATGCCTTTGGTAATTGCCACTGTAGAAAAATTCTTTGGCAAAAAACCTAATGCCTCAGTCAATCCGGATGAAGTAGTAGCTATAGGCGCTGCTGTACAGGCCGGTGTGTTGCAGGGAGAAGTGAAGGATGTGCTTTTGCTTGATGTTACCCCATTGTCACTAGGCATTGAGACTTTGGGCGGGGTAATGACCAAGTTAATCGACAGGAATACCACTATTCCTACTAGTAAGGGCCAGGTATTTTCTACGGCAGCTGATGGGCAAACCAGTGTAGAAATTCATGTACTACAAGGCGAGCGTGAGTTTGCCCGCGATAATAAAACCTTAGGCAGATTCATTTTAGATGGTATTCCGCCATCACCACGAGGTGTGCCTCAGGTGGAAGTGAATTTTGATATTGATGCCAATGGTATTTTGAATGTTAAGGCTACAGATAAGGGTACGAATAAAGTACAGCATATTACGATAACTGCTTCCAGTGGTTTAAGTAAGGACGAGGTGGAAAAAATGAAGAAAGAAGCGGAAATGCACGCTGATGAGGATAAGAAGAAGCGCGAGTTGATTGATATGAAAAATGTGGCTGAAAGCACAGTGTACCAAACTGAGAAAATGCTCAAAGAGCAAGGTGATAAAGTGCCAGAGGATGTTAAGAAAACCGTGGAAGAAAAACTGGAAGAGGTTAAAAAAGTAAAAGATGGTGAAGATGCTGCCGCAATTAAGAATGCGTTGGATGCTCTTCAGCAAGCAGCTATCAAGATAGGGGAGGCTATGTATAAGCAGCAGAGTGGTCAGCCAGGTACGCAACCAGGTGGTGAGCAAAATCAGGGCCAGTCAGCTGGTGCATCAGATGAGCCCATTAAAGGGGATTATGAGGAGGTTAAGAAGTAATTGTGAAGTATTACAATAAAACTATTACGTACGTTAAGAGCGCCTTTAAGAAAGGAAAATTTAGTGATGAGCTGCGACATTTCTGGCGCACTGCCTACTGGTTAAAAAAATTGTACCCAAAAGCTGATGAAGCGATGTTAATTGCGGCTGTTTCGCACGATATAGAGCGAGCTTTTAGAAAGTGGCAACCGAAGGGTTTTACTGAAAGCAAATCAGGTTTCATGCATAAACCTACGGTTATGCATCACTGTCGTGAAGGAGCGAGAATTATAGGTGAGTTTCTCACTGGTCAAGGTGCACGCAAGCAGATGATTCGTAAGGCAACAATGATGATTAGTGGGCACGAATTTGGCGGTAATAAATGGCAGAATTTACTTAAGGATGCGGATAGTATTAGTTATTTTGAGAATCAGCTGATTCCATTTATAAGTAAGTGGGCAAAAGTAGCACCAGAGGAATTAGTCAGAAATAAATTTGAATGGATGTACACAAGGATTAGTTCAACAAAGGCTAGGAGTATCGCCAAGCCAATGTATATGAAAAGTATCAGATATTTAAATAAGTTTTATAAATCTAAGAAATAATATATGCCTAATCAACCACAACAAATTCAAGTTAAAATCACTGATGATGTACTGAAGGGGGTTTATGCCAATATGGCGCAAATTGCCCACTCCAGAGAGGAATTCGTAGTAGATTTCCTCAATCTTATGCCACCGCAAGGGGTGGTGAGCGCGCGGGTATATCTCTCACCAGCCCATACCAAGCGCTTAGCCGCAGCCCTGATGGACAATGTAAAAAAGTATGAAGACCAGTTTGGCAAGATAGATGAAGGCAGTGCTCAGGCGCCAGAGATTGGGTTTAAGACCGCTTAAACCTTGACAGTTTCAATTTTTGCGTTTATCGTTAGGGGACACACAAAAACAAATAAGGTGAACAATGAAGCATAAACATAGAGTTGTGAGAACTCCACAGTACGAAGAAAATTTTGACATAGATATCAGTCAGGAAAATATCGGCCAAGTATTTGAGGTGCTAGCTCATGACGGACAAAAGTATAAAGTTGAGGTGGTAGACCCTAAAAAATATTTGGTCAGAGCAACTAAACAGGTAGACAAAAAAGAGTCAGGCAAAGAGAGCGAATTTGCCGAAGGCCAGATTACGGTTGGCAAGAATAAACGGGCTAACTTAGCTCCTTTTACCTCTTTACCTAGCCCTAAAGGCTATAAACACTCAATTATTGTGGAGAAATTAAGACGACTCTAACCCTTTTAACGGTAAACGCCAGTATAGTGCGTTTACCTTTGTTTTTATAAAATGTCCAAAGATTATTATCAAATTTTAGGAGTAAATAAGAGTGCTAGTCAGGAAGATATTAAAAAAGCTTTCCGCAAGCTGGCGCATGAGCACCACCCTGATAAGCATGGTGGTAGTGATGCTAAATTCAAGGAAATCAACGAAGCTTACCAGGTGTTAGGTAATCCAGATAAGCGCCAGCAATACGATCAGTTTGGCGCTTCTTTTGAGTCGGCGGGCGGCCCTGGGGGCTTTAATTGGCAGGATTTTGCCCGGGCTGGTGGTGGCTTTAATCAGGGTGGCTTTCGGGTTGATTTTGATAACTTGGGTGACCTGGGCGATATTTTTGGCTTAGGAGATATTTTTGGTGGTGGGCGTTCTCGCAGGGCCGGACCACAACGTGGGGCTGATGTAGCCTTTGAAACCGCAGTGGATTTTAGCGAATCAATTTTTGGCACGGAAAAAGTATTAAGATTTGAAAAAAATGTAGTTTGCAGTAAATGCACTGGCTCAGGTGCTGAGCCTGGTGCCAAAATCGAGACTTGTAAAACTTGTGGCGGTCAGGGCAGGGTAGAGCAGGTACAACGTACTTTTTTGGGAGCTATGCGTAGTATGCGAACTTGTTCGGATTGTCAGGGT
>CAZRDN010000035.1:0-5879 GCA_964598875.1 uncultured Gammaproteobacteria bacterium | reverse complement strand
ATTAAAACGTTTACCCAAGCCTACGGTTTATCGCATATTTGAGATGATACCGGGTATTTTGGTATGGCTAACACTGGTGGCCTCTATCGTATTATCTATCTGGAAGCCCCTTTGGGCTATATATATCATCATCTTGTTTGACCTCTACTGGTTAATGAGGGTTTCATACTTGTTGATCCACATGATGTCGGGTTGGCGCAAATTCCGTTGGACCGTGGAACAAAAATGGCTGCCTCAGGCCCAGGCTCTGCCCAATTTCAATAATATTTACCATTTGATCTTTTTACCTACGTATAAAGAGCCTTTGGAAGTGTTGCGCTCTTCATTACAGTCCTTAAGTACTAGCAACTACCCACACGAAAAGTTCATAGTCGTCTTAGCTGGTGAGGAGCGCGATCAGGAAAATTTCGAGAAAAATGCCGCTGTTTTAAAAGCCGAATTCCAGGATAAGTTCGGTCATTTTTTAATCACGCTTCATCCGGCCAATATTGTGGGTGAATTGGCGGGTAAGGGCGCTAATATTAACTGGGCCGGACATCGCGCTCAAGAATACGTGGATAAATTGGGTTTGGTTTACGAGAATATTATAGTTTCCAGTTTTGATGTTGATTCTTGTCCACACCCTGAATACTTCGCCCTTTTGAGCTATACCTATTTGACCCATCCTGACCCTCTACACTCCAGCTATCAGCCAGTAGCGGTCTACAACAATAATATTTGGGATTCGCCTTCGCTCATGAGGGTCATTGCCAATTCCACAACTTTCTGGTTGTTTACTGATCTGGTCAGACCAGAAAGGCTTTTTACTTTTTCCTCACACTCTATGCCGATGAAGGCTTTGGTGGATGTAGGTTTTTGGCAGAACGATATTGTAACTGAGGATTCACGTATATTTTTACAATGCTTTGTGCATTATGATGGCAATTATCGCGTGACACCTATTTATCTGCCGGTTTCTATGGATACGGTTTACAGCGGATCATTTTGGCGGAGTTTGGTCAATCAATACAAACAACAGCGCCGCTGGGCTTATGGTGTGGAGAATTTTGCTTACATGGCCTATCACTTTTGGCGTTCTAAGCGAGTATCATTTGCCACCAAGTTCCGCTACATCTGGAACCAGCTGGAAGGAGTATATTCCTGGGCTACTGCCCCGATCATCATTTTTGTACTGGGCCGGCTACCTTTAATGCTGGCGGATAATCAGGTTAAAACTAATTTATTGGCCCATAGTGCACCTATTGCTCTGCAATGGTTAATGAGCATTGCTATGGTGGGCTTAATCTTTAGCGCCATACTTTCCACTATTATGTTGCCCCCGAGGCCTAAAAAACATCATTGGCTCAAGAGTGTGACCATGGTGCTGCAATGGCTGCTTTTCCCAGCCACCATGTTGATCTTTGGTGCTATTCCCGCCACCGATGCTCAGACCAGGTTAATGCTGGGTAAGTACTTGGGTTTTTGGGTGACAGAAAAAAAGCGTGCTCAAGGCCAGACTTAACTAGGTAAACTGTTCTGCAGGATAGTTGGATGACCATTAAGAAAACTCTGGCCGGTCTGAACCTTACCGCCTTCAAGCTGTAAGGTTTTTATGATCAAGGCGCTTTGCTCACTACAGCCAATCATCAAACTACCTTTATCTAAAACCAGTTGGCCAGGTTTTATATCTACACCCTGGGCAACCTCAGTATCTATTAGTTTAATAATACGCCCCTGCCAAGTAGTCCAAAGACCAGGCCAAGGCGTGAAGGCGCGGCGTTTGTTGTTTAGGTTTATGGCGGGTAAATTAAAATCAGCCTGACCATCACTCTTGCTTATGAGTTTAGTAAATGTAGCCTGCTCATGCACTTGTTCTTTTAATTGGGCTTGTCCAGCTAAATACTCAGGTATGATTTTAGCCAGCATCTCAATGGTGGTATTGGCTAGAATTTTTTCCAGCTCCGGGCTGGTATTTTTATTATCTATAACGATTTTCTGCTGAGCTAGGATAGGCCCATGATCAACTTCTTCATCCAGTTTTATCAAACTGACACCTGTTTCCAACTCGCCAGCCATCAGCGCAGATTGGATAGGCGAAGCGCCACGGTAAAGAGGTAAGAGCGAGGGGTGAACATTTACTATGCCCAAAGAGAATAGGTTAAGTAATTCCACGGGCAGTATTCTGCCAAAAGCAGCTAACAAACCAAAGTCAGCTTTAACTTTAAGCAGCTCATCAGGCAAACCCTTTCTTAAGCTTTTAACAGTCACTAAATTTAAACCAGACTGTTTGGCTAGCTGGCTAACGGGCGTATCTTTAAGGCTGAGGCCGCGACCAGAGGGTTTTGAACTAGTAGACACCACCAACAGCGGGCGAATATCCTGAGCCAATAAGCCAGCCAAGATCTTTTGGGAAAAGCCAGAAGTCCCAAAATAAACAAAGTCCTTAATCCAGGCCATATTTTGCTAATAGTTCCTGCCCCGATGTTATCTTGCTCACCTTATCAGTGAAAAGAATACCGTTGGTATGATCCACCTCATGCTGATAAATTCTGGCAACCATATCGCTCAGCCATTCTTCTTTCAGTTCGCCTGTCAATGTGTAGTACCGCGCCAATACCTTGGCTGGCCTTTTTACCAAACCGAAAACACCTGGAATAGACAGACAGCCTTCTTCCATTTCAACTTTTTTCCAGGATGACCTGATTATTTCAGGGTTAAGGTAAACACTTGGGGCTGAGGCCGTAGCCACCACTATCAATTTTAGGCTTTTATCAATCTGCGGCGCTGCTAAACCAATACCATTATAATGTTTCATGGCTACGATCATCTCCCTCGCCAACGTCACCAGCTCAGCGGTGGGTGGCAGGGCGACCGGCTCGGTTTTGGATCGCAATATATTATTTGGTACCAATATCAAAGGTAACATACTTTAACTATAGCAAAATATTAAACAGTCTGGGCTAGCTTAATATAGACCAGGGATTACGGTCAATAATGACATCTTCAGGTAACAAAGTCCAAATAAGTTTGGCCTCAAAATTAATCGGCGCTTTAACTATGATATGGTGTCGCCAATGGCTGCCTTTCAAACGAAAGTAATCCTGGTACGGACCCAGGATAGTTACTTTATCGGCCAGCTTTTTCTTAAGCAGCTCCTTGGTAGTTTCAGCTTGCTTTAAGCTTAGGGCCTCTTGTTTTGACTGACTGGTGAGTCTGATTAACTGCACAAAAGGGGGATAGCCATATTTCTGCCTGATGGCCAACTCTTTAGCATAGAAATTATCCAACTCACCACTGAGTAAAGCTTGCCATAAATAATGGTCGGGTTGGTATGTCTGAATAAGCAGCTTTTCTGTCATAGCTGACAAATTTCTACTTAATTGCCAAACATTCTCAACTGAGCGAAATTCAGGCAAATTAAGCTCATGATCAATGTTCACGAGTACGATAAGACCAAAATCAATACCCCGACCTGCGCGCCAGGCCGTGCGACTGCCAATTATAATACTAGACTCGTGGGCTTGGCTGATATGCTTATCATTGAATTTGTCTTGAATAATGGCAGTTTTTTCTTCAGGCCACAACTCCTTTACCGCCTTAGCTAATTGCTCAATTCCAGTTCCGCCGTAATTTATTTGTGAGCCGCCACATTTGGGGCAGGGGACGGCTAATTGTTCGGTTGTTCCACAGTGGTAACAAAGTAAATATTTTTCATTAGACCCGACCACTAATTTACGCTGACAGCGTGAGCATAGGGCTGTAAAACCACAATCACTACAAATAGAGCTGGTAGCCAGGCCACGTCGGTTCAAATAAAGTAAGACCTTCTTTTTTTGTTTTAATGTTTTTGAAACCGCTGATATCAAATCCTGGCTGATTATTTTGTACCCCTTAGCCTTAGGTGTCACCTTGAGATCAATTATCTCGATTTTACTTGCTTTTTTTCCCAATGCCCGCCAATCTTCTTGTGATTTTTTAGTATGATACCAATTTTCTAGTCTGGGGGCAGGGGATATTAAGGCTAGGGCTGCACCTGCATACGTGGCCAATTGTTTAACGGTCAATAAAGTATCATATCTTGGATTTTGTTCAGCTTGTAGGAAATTCTCATTTTCTGCTTCATCTACAATGATACCGCCGAGATTATGAAAATTTAACCATAAAGCGGCTCTGGTGCCGATAATTACCTGAACCTCACCATTCCTAATATTTAACCAAGCTGACCGGAAGCGGCTTAATTTATCACTACCAGTATAGCCCTCAACACTATATTTATGAGCCAATCTCTCATGCCACTCCCGCACTTGCCACAGCTCTGGTAATAGCAATAAAACCTGCTGCTGCCTTTTTATGACTTTATCTATTAATGATTCCACGGCTGTTATTTTTTTAGCTGCAGAATCTATCACTATATTAATGGGTTTAGTATTGGAGGTTCTTTGCTTCTTTGCTAACCGTTGGTTTGGTTTGATGTTGAAGTTACTGTTCGGCAAAAAAGGCACTGTTAGCTTAGCGGTCGTAGCTAGGCTTACCCCACTATGGCTTGCTTGCCATTTTATTAATTGCAACTGATCTGAATTGATAAAGCCAGTAGCTAACAGTCTGGTAACACTCTTAAGTTTACCTAAGTTATATGATTTGGCTTCCTTAGACACAACTAAACCAGCCACCTGGCTTTTTTTAAAGGGCACTTCTACTAGATCACCTACCTGCGCCTGGTAGCCAGTGGGTAAGCTGTAATCAAATAGGCCCTTAAGCCTGGTAAATCTTCTTAAGGGTACGATTTGAACCACAGATTCAGTCATATACCCTTAGACTATATTTAATTGAGCCACTAGATAGCCGGCTTTGGCCGGAGCTTCATAGGATATGATATGAGTTTCTGTTTTGGTCTCCAGTAAAATCTCAGCTATTAACATGGCTGGTGCCCAAATGGTCTCACGAACTTGTCTTTTAAACTCAAAATCCAAATTGGCCAACGAATCCTGATTTAATGGTTTAATAGCTGCTTGAAAATATTTATCGTATATTTTGGCTTCATCTTTTCTTTTGTTAGTTTGCTCTGCTAAATTACCAACAGCTATCAATAAAACCCTAGCCCTGGAGCCGCTAGTATGTTCTTTTAGAACAGTGCTTAGTTTTTTAAGCTCATCCAAGCCGAGCTGTGGCGGTATCTCTAAAAATACAAACGCCTGCTTACCAAATACCTGACTAAGATACCAAGTAGGCACGGCCAGGTTGAGGGGTAATTTTTTTACGCTTTTTAATATCACAGGAAAGGCAACTTCAGCGCTCTCCTTGAGAGCGTGAGTAAAACCAGTAGCGATCGTGACTTCACCTGAGGTTACAACATCACCAGCCTCAACAAATGAAAAAGGTACTCTTGGGGCTTGCAATAAGCTACAGACACTAGCGGTCGTCTGACTATAACTTATGACCATGACGACGTCTGGTTGTCGCGCATAAAGCTCGTGCATTAATAAATTTATAGCCTCACGTGTTTTAGCTGTTCGTATTTGCACCAAGGGTGAGAGCTTGGGTAATAAAAGCGGTGAATTAGGCATTAAAGCCAAACCAACTATAGGCATAAACTAAAAGTTTACTACAATGGGCTCACCTAATTGATGCAGATTAACAGCTGCGTCTGAGGTTATAACCACACTTTGCCAATTGAACCCCATAGCCTCAAAATCAGCACCTGACCTAAAAGGTAGCCGCTTATGATTGGAGATCAAATATACTGCTGGGTCATTAACAGATTTGATCAATTCTCCATCGCGAAATACGACTGGCTCACCGCTTTCCAAAGCAGCTAGCTCAGCGGCTGACCTGGGTTGTATCTTCCGCCCTGGGAAATTCGTATTCATGATCTCACGTGACCAAATAGGCTGCTTAATGCC
>CAZRDN010000034.1:0-5896 GCA_964598875.1 uncultured Gammaproteobacteria bacterium | reverse complement strand
TGGAAGCGGTTTATGAAGAGCCCAATATTTTAGTGACTGATAAAAAGATTTCAGGCGTGCACGAGATCCTGCCGTTACTGGAAAAGGTAGCGCAAACTGGCAAGAAAGAGCTGGTAATAGTAGCTGATGATGTGGAAGGCGAGGCTTTAGCAACATTTGTAGTGAATAATTTGCGCAAGACTTTTAATACTTTAGCAGTTAAAGCCCCAGGGTTTGGTGATAGGCGTAAGGAAATGCTTACCGACATCGCAACAGTTACTGGCGCTCAAGTAGTAAGCGATGATTTGGGCTTGAAGTTTGAGAATATTGGTGTGGAAGTATTGGGTAGCGCCCGCAAGGTGATAGCCACCAAAGAGAATACGACTTTTGTGGATGGCAAGGGCGACCAAGCTAAGATTAAAGATAGAATAGCGCAGATTAAGAAAGAGATTGAGCATTCTGACTCTGATTTTGATAAGGAAAAGCTACAAGAACGCTTAGCTAAACTTTCAGGCGGTGTAGGGGTAATTAAAGTTGGTGCTGCTACCGAAACCGAGATGAAAGAGAAAAAGTATAAAGTGGAGGATGCTTTGAATGCCACTAAAGCGGCTGTGGAAGAGGGTATTGTAGTTGGTGGTGGTGTGGCCTTGGTGCGGGCAGCTAAAGCGTTGGAGAAGTTAAGTTTGGCTACTGAAGAAAAAGTTGGCGTTGATATTTTGAAGCGCGCTATGGAAGAGCCATTAAAACAGATTGCCCAAAATGCCGGTAAGGATGGTGCTGTAGTGGTGGAAGAGGTGAAAAAGCAGGAAGGTAATCACGGTTATAATGGTGCTACAGACACTTATGAAGATTTGGTAAAAGCTGGTGTGGTAGATCCGGCTAAAGTCACTCGGTCGGCTTTACAGAATGCTGCTTCTATCGCTGCTATGTTCTTAACCACCGAAGCAGTGGTGACCGATCTGCCGGAGAAGAAGGATGATAAGATGGGTGGCGGTATGCCGCCAGGTATGGGAGGAATGGATTATTAATTAGAAAATAGGTTCGCGTGGAACAAGCCCCCTGATTAAAGGGGGCTTGTTTGTTCCTCAACCATTGACAAAATGGTCATTTTGCGCTATGTTTATATGTTATTTAAGAATATAAAGTTCTTTAAAAATGGAATAGCCGTACCTCATTTCTTTCTCACTAACCTGGGAGGGGAGGAGGAATTAATCATAGCTTTTGGCAGGTCGCGAACTTGCTAGTTGCTAGGGTATTAATTCTTGGTGCATCGCCTTCGGGCAAAGTTGCATCGCTCCGCCCCAGATTAGTGGGAAAGAAATTAAATAATAAAATAAACAATTCAGGAGTTAATAATGATACTTTGGTTAATGGTAACTGCTCAAATGATTGCCTGGGCGTGGTTTTCTTTGAAGGCTGGCAAGTTATCTGATAAAGCTTTCTTGGTTTTTACAGTAGGAATGCTACTTGGTCAGCTTGGTGCTGGCATAGAAACTTATATGCTTGAAGCATGGCGGGCATTCGTTATCCAAGGCTTTTTCTTTTTATTCACCGTCTATGGTGGATATAAAAGATTTAAGCAGATGAAATTAATGATTAATAAATCAAACAACAAATAATCACAAGGAGCAAAGAAGTGAAAAACTTAATTAAAAAAATTCGTACATTTTTTCTTGACCTAATTATGGTCTTGAGTCCATTCGTTGTAGCAAGTATAGTAGCTAAATTTTTAAGTAAATATCAGCCAGCTGATGTATCAATATTAATGGCAATAGCAATCGCATTTATGATGTGGATTTGTATTGCCGCATTATTGGCAAGAATGAAAAGAGGGTGGCGGTACACTTTTGGTATGATGTTATTGGTTTATGTTGCAAATGGTTTATACACCTTACTTATGCAGTATAATTTTAATGTCATGATATTTACTTTAATAGTACTTTTCGTTTCATTGGTGGCCTTGGCAATAGGCTGGAAAGATGTAAAAGATTGGTCCTATCAAAATTAAGACTTGTAAAATTTTTTAAGGGTTCCTAAAAACGGAATCCTTTTTATTATTCCAAAAAAATATTATAATGTGGGTATATGGCAAATGGTACTCCTGGATTAGTAGGGCGTGAGATGCGCTGGTATGTGGACCAGGCCGAGTGGCCGTTTGTGGCCCTGGCTTCAGTTTTCATCCTGGGTTTTATAGTGAGCTATTGGCTGGAAATATCTTATCTAGAAGTTGTCGCGCCCCTAGGCTTAGTAATTCAAATTGTGGCTGCGGTCGCCACGGCGTATTTAACAGGTATTCGTGCCGGGGCTACTCTCGGGCAAGTAGCTATCACTTGTGCTTTAGTGGCAGCAGCCGGCGGCTTGGTGAACGCCCTATTATCCTTTATTCGTTTCTTTTATCCCTGGCTTTTGCTAAACTTAGTTACAGAACCAGTTTGGAGTGCTTTGTTAGCAGTGGCTGTAGGCCTTATAACTATCGGTTTTTTCCATCTTCCTAAGCTAATCAAATCAAAACAAGTCTCTTAATTAATTTTTAATTATCTAAATTATGGCTGACGAACCAATGAATACTTCCGGCGGCAATTCCATATCTGACGATAAGGTTTTTGCCACTATGTCTTATCTCTGGGCTTTGTGCTTGGTGCCCTTATTAATGAAGCGGGGCAATGCCTTTATTCAAGGGCATGCCAAGCAAGGTTTCCTGCTCTTCTTGTTTGAAGTGGTGCTTTGGGTGCTCATGTTCATTCCGCCGCTTTATTTTATAGGTATGATAGCGGCAGTCATTCTTTCTATTATAGGTATACTTCATGCCTTGCAAGGCAAGGTTTGGGAAATGCCGGTGTTAGGTAAGTACGCCCAGAAATTGAATTTTTAGTGAATAAGTTGATCATGCCGCAGGCCCAGCCTGCGGCATGATTGTTTTTATGGTATAGTTAGAAGTGCTTAAAGTTAAAATAAATTTATTTTTATGGCCAAATCACGCGCTAAACAGTTTGTTCTACCGTTTTCTAGTATTACCATTAAAGATATTCCTTTGGTGGGCGGTAAGGGTGCTTCGTTAGGTGAGATGTATCAAAAATTAACACCCAGAGGTGTAAAAGTACCTCCAGGTTTTGCTGTGACGGCCTATGCTTATCGTTATCTTTTGAAAAAAGCCAAGCTGGAAAAAGAGATCAGGAAGTTACTAAAGGGTTTAAATACCCATGATTTGAAAGATCTGGCTGCCCGCGGCCAGGCAGTGAGGCGCACTATATTGTCTGCTGAATTCCCGTTGGAATTGAAAAAAGCCATCGTGGCCGAGTACCGCAAGCTTTCTAAAGAATTTAAAACCAGAGCGGTTGATGTGGCGGTTCGTTCCTCAGCTACAGCGGAAGACTTGCCCGATGCTTCTTTTGCCGGCCAGCAGGAAAGTTATTTGAATATTGTTGGCGAAAAAGAATTATTGCAAGCTTGCAAGGAGTGCATGGCCTCATTATTCACTGATCGGGCAATTTCTTACCGCGTGGATAAGCATTTTGATCATTTTAAAATCGGTTTATCCATTGCTGTGCAAAAAATGGTTCGTTCTGATAAGGCTTGCTCTGGTGTGATGTTCACTATCGATACTGAATCGGGCTTTAGGGATGTGGTTTTGATTAACAGTTCCTGGGGTTTGGGTGAGTATATTGTTAAAGGTACGGTAACACCGGATGAGTTTTTGGTTTTCAAACCCACAGTGCGCCAGGGTTATGCGGCTATTATAAATCAACAGCTTGGCAGTAAAGAAAAAAAACTAATTTATGCTACAGGCGGGGCTAAACCAACCAAACCTATGACGGTCAGCGAGCGCGACCGACAGCGTTTTAGTTTAAAACCCAAAGAAGTTTTGCAGCTGGCGCGCTGGGGTATGGAAGTGGAAGCTCACTACAAGCGCCCGATGGATTTGGAATGGGCCAAGGATGGCCGTTCAGGCAATCTTTACATTGTGCAGGCCAGGCCAGAAACAGTGCAGGCAGTAAAGTCTCAGCAAGTGCTGGAAGATTATAAGTTGAAAAAGATCAGCAAGGTTTTGGTGGAAGGCATTGCGGTCGGCGCTAAGATTGGCCAGGGGCCAGTGCAATTGATCAAATCAGTTAAGGAAATCAGCCGATTCAAGCCTGGGAGCGTGTTGGTAACAGAAATGACCGATCCAGATTGGGAGCCAGTGATGAAGCAAGCTTCAGCCATTGTCACTGATTCGGGTGGGCGTACTTGTCATGCCGCCATAGTTTCCAGAGAGCTCGGCATTCCTTGTATTGTGGGCACAGCTCGTGGGACGCGTATTTTGAAAACAGGCAAGAAAGTTACAGTGGCTTGTTCAGAAGGGGAGGTGGGTAAGGTATTTGAAGGCATTCTGCCTTTTGTGATTGAGCGTCATAGTTTGAAAAAGCTGGGCAACCCTAAAACTAAAATAATGATGAATGTAGGCGAGCCGCATCAGGCATTTAATTTTTCTTTTCTGCCTAATGATGGCGTAGGCTTAGCGCGTGAAGAATTTATAATAAATAATTCAATCAAAATTCACCCTCAAGCTTTATTGCAGTTTGATAAGATTAAAGATCAGAAGGTAAGGGCGCAAATTACTAAATTAACCGCGGGCTATGCTTCTAAGTCTAAATATTTTATAGATAAGTTAGCCCAGGGCGTAGGCACGTTAGCTGCAGCCTTTTACCCGAAAGACGTGATCATCAGACTTTCCGATTTTAAGTCCAATGAGTACGCTGGTTTGATTGGTGGCCGTGAGTTTGAGCCTAAGGAAGATAACCCAATGATCGGTTGGCGTGGCGCTTCGCGTTATTACTCGCCCGAGTATCAAGCCGCTTTCCGTTTAGAGTGTAAAGCCTTGCGTAAGGTCAGAAAGGAGTTTGGTTTGAAGAATTTGAAAGTAATGGTGCCGTTCTGCCGGACAGTGGAAGAAGGAGAAAAGGTTTTGAAAATAATGGCTACCGAAGGTTTAAGGCGCGGACAGGATGGCTTGCAGGTTTATGTCATGTGCGAGATCCCTTCTAATGTGATTTTAGCTCGTGAGTTTGCCCGTATATTTGATGGCTTTTCTATTGGTTCGAATGACCTTACCCAGTTGACCCTTGGTATTGATAGGGATTCTGGCTTACTGAAGGTGGCGGGTGTGTCCAACGAGAAGAGCGAGGCTGTGAAGACACTTATTCGGCAGGTGATAAAAGAGGCCAAGTCTGCCGGACGTAAGATAGGTATTTGTGGGCAAGCGCCGTCTGATTTTCCTGATTTTGCTGAATTCTTGGTGCGCGAGGGCATTGATTCAATTTCCTTAAACCCTGACTCTGTTCTTAATACCACCCTGAAAATAGTTAAGCTCGAAAAAACCTTACGCCGCGGACGCAAACCAGCCAAGCGCCGTACCAAGGCTAAACGCAGGCGATAATTGAAGTTTTAATCGGCGTCAGCTTGACGCCGATTTTGTTTTATGATACATTAAGTTATCTTTAAAAAAATATCTTAACCAAAAACAAAAAAGGAATATGTGATGATAAATACCACTCACACAGAAACACCGGACCAGGGAATGATTAATGTAGCTAATGCTTTTTTGAAAAAAGTATTTAATAGTACCGCAGGGTATGTGGTGGTCAAAAGCAAAAATTCTCCAGGTAACCTGGTAGTCAATATTGATAGCCATTTGCTATCTATGGAGTCAATCAACGCTAAAATAATACCTAGAGGTGTTAAAGTTAAGAGTGTTGCTCGTGGTATGGAACTCCAAGGTGATCTAGAAAGTATTAGAAAAATAATTAATATTTGTAAAAACCAACAGTAATTTTAAGCCTTAGATTCGTAACGTTTCTAAGGCCTTTATTTTTACCAGAATTTATGGTATTTTAAAACCCGCTCTCGCGGATTTAATTGTTTTTATTATAAACCAATT
>CAZRDN010000033.1:0-5898 GCA_964598875.1 uncultured Gammaproteobacteria bacterium | reverse complement strand
TCGTCCATGACTGTTCTTGGTTTTTTAAATGAATTTTTATAGTAATGTTATCTTCAGTCAGATTGAAAGAAGTTTTATTAACTTTGGTGATCGTACCGCTTGTAGTTATAAGCCAGGCTTCGTGCTCTTCGTTAAGTTCAGGAATTGATATAAGGTGTGGTTGAGGTTGTTCCCCTTGGCCGAGCCTAGTCAGTCTCTTAGGTGTTCGCACTAGTAATTTGGTACCGCTAGAGCTTTTTGAAATAGATCCTTGAAGCCTGATTTTCTCTCCCACTTTTAGATCTGGCCAGCCTGTGCCTGAGGCAGAAATTTGTAGACCAGAGCCAGCTAGAAAAAGACTGGTAGCAGTGAATAAACCCCTGGGCGCGGCCACGACACCTTCAACGGTTATTTTTTCGCCGTGGTCCAAATATTTAGCCTCAGCCAGTTCTACTGGCAGATATTCAGCAGAGTCCGACTGGTCCGCCAGGCTGTCAATTATATTGTCTTCCCCGGGTGTAGGAATTTCTGTCCAGGCCCAGTTATTTACCAGCCAAGCCCAGCTGAGGCCCTCGCTGGCAGATTCCCAGGTCGTTTGGCTGATGACCTCGTTGTTTGAGTTTATCAATTTGGCTGTGCCGCCAGTATTCGTCAGGGTAAAGGGAAGATCGCTTTTATTAACAACAGCAAATTCCTTAGGCTCGATTGATATATCAGGTAAGACATAGTTACGCGAGCCAATAGTTAGAGTTAAACCAAAAATGGATGTGGGCTCCGCTCCAGTATTTTGTAATTCTAACCATTCAGCATCGTCACTGCCCTCGGGGTTGGGCATTATCTCACTTAGGATGATGTTATTAGTATTATTAGTCGCCACTTCATTATCAGCGCTGGTATTTATTTTTAAGGAATAGGATTTGGTAACCTCATTGCTCGCCTGGTCGCGTACAGTTAGTTTTATTTTGTAGTTGCCAGCGCTTAGGTAAGTATGGGTTGGTGATGTCAGTGTGCTGGTAGTGTTGTCGCCAAAGTCCCAGCTGAAAAGTAATGCGTCCCCGTCTTGGTCACTGCTATCAGAAGCATCAAACAAAATATTTTGCCCGATCCAGCCACTAGTCGGCACTTCTGCAGCCAAATTTGGCGAACGGTTTATCTGGGTTATTTGATTTATCTGGCCAGCAGTAACAGTAGTGGACCAATACCAATTGCCATTAAGGTCGCGTGACCAACTTGCGCCTTCTGGGGCAGAATCTTGATATGAGGCTGTAGAAATTACGCCCTCAGCCGGGGATAATAGTTGTATAGTCTCGCCACCACTATTATTGAGAGCGATTTTAGTTCGGCTGCGCGGTAATAAGAGGTAGCTCTGAGGGGCAATAGTTGTCAGACCATCAGCCTGCTTAAGGGTGTATTTGGTAGTGCCGTCGCTTAAGAACCAGCCATTAAGATCAACACTTTGCTGGCTGAGGTTTGTCAGTTCAATAAATTCACCTTCGCTGTCAGCGCCCACTGGGTTGGGATAAATTTCATTTAGACTGATACTTGTCCATTCAATCGTATCTTGTGTTTTATCAAGTTCGGTAGTTTGAGCTGGCGGTTGGTTGGCATAGCTGGGAGTGGGTTGAGTGATTCTAAAGTCTGTTTGATCGTTGTTTGAATCTAATCCGTCAGGTAGGCGACCACAGGCTAGCGGATCCTCTGGTTTGGGAGCGTTGTCGCCCAAAGCACCATCATCCCATGTGCCATAACTTATTTGGTCAATTACCTGACCATTATATTTTAAAATTATAGTATCACCTTCATTATTCAGGTTACCCTTAGGCTCGTAAACAGTTAAAAATCGACTAGCTGGGTCAGCCCCTAGTCCGCCAGTGATTTGGGTAATAGCTCCGCTGCCATCCATTAAAACAAAACCAGCTAGGTCAATAAAGCGGCTGGTCCGATTGTACAGCTCAATCCATTCCTGCCCGCCGTCCACTGGGTCGCTAACAAATTCATTTATGACTATTTCGCCTGGCTGAGGACTGCTGGGTGTTAAGAGTATGCTTGAGCCGCCACCATTGCCAGATGTTGGTGGTGCAGCTTGTATCTCAGGGGTGGTTGATGAATTCTGCGGCGACGGCACAGCGTTTTCGAAATCTTGTAAATTGTCATGTGTATCTTGTCTGTGCCCGGGGCTGGTAGTTTTGCGTTCCAAAGATTGGTTCGGTTCTGGATTGTTTGGCAAGGCGCCTTCGCCTAAACCGTTGTTAACCTCACCCCAAGCAAGCGAATCTATAATAGTACCAGTGTCAGCAGCTCCCTGGCGTAGGGCAATGCCATTATCATCTGAAATTGTTTGACTCGTGGTAGTATCTGGTGTGGCGGCGATATCCGTGAAGCTAGTATTAGCCCATAAATAAAAACCATGGGCCGGTACGATAGTCGAGCTGGTCCATGATTTGATGGTGGTATCGCTGCTGGCAGTGGCAGTTCTTTTAACTAGCCTGTAACCTTCTAAATCAACATCCGTTTCGCTCGGATTAAAAATTTCTATAAAATCTTTGGTGGTTAGGCCTGGCCCGCCAGATATTTGGACTTCATTTATGATTAAATGATTAGGCTCGGCCAAGGCTTTTGAGGGTAGCCATATCCAGCCCAGGTTAAGGGTTATAAGTAGGGCAGTAAGGCTGAGCTTAGTAAATGCTCGTAACATACCACCAAGGGTTAGTTCTAGACCTTAAAACACCGTCCAGGAACTGTCAAATCCTAAAATTTGTCTATCAACATAATGTCCGGCCGGACGTTTATGTCCGATGGATATTAATAAAGAGGAAGTCTGGCTAAGATATCTTTTGGTTTGTTTGAGTCCATTTAAACTTGACTGTATGGTAAAATTTTATTACACCAAGCAGGGTGATTATTATGGGCAGGTGGCGGAATTGGTATACGCGCTAGCCTTAGGAGCTAGTTCCTGCAAAGGATTGAGGGTTCGAGTCCCTCCCTGCCCACCAACGAACGCAAGTGAGTTAGGTAAGGGGAGCGAGTGAACTGCTTTACTCGCGTAGGGACGAGAAGGGCGAGGCGATGCCTAAGGCCGCCGAGCCCAGGCCCTTTACGGGGAGTCCCTCCCTGCCCACCAACGAATATTATGGAAAATTTATTCACTATTTCTGGTATTGTGACCCCTTCCAGTCAGCGGGGTAGAAGCCTAGGTTTTCCTACGGCCAATTTAAATATATCAGCCGACGAGCTGGATACTGGGATTTATTTTGCCCAGGCCTATTATGAAGAGAAGGCTCATCCAGCTTTGCTCTTTATTGGCGCTGCTTTGACCTTTGGCGATATGGCTAAGAAGGTGGAAGTTTATATGCTGGACGAAATCGGCGATTGGTATGGACATAAGATAAGGGTTGAAGCCTTAAAGAAAGTCAGAGAAAATATTAAGTTTGATACCAAGGATGAGTTAATTGCTCAAATGGAGCAAGATAAAAAAGCAGCTCATGAGTATTTTGAATCTTTAAGTAAATCAGAGTAGAATTTAACACATGAATGATTATCGCACTGGCCCGTGGCTAGTCGCCCTGGCTTCGTTTTTATGGGCGATTGATGCACCCTTCCGCAAATTCTTAACAGGTGATCTTTCCTCCACCACCATCGTGTTCATGGAGCATGTTCTAATTGCACTGGTGGTTTTGGTTTGGCTGTGGCCGCACTTGAAGGAGATAAGAAAGTTGAATTGGCGTGGTTGGTCGGCACTAATATTTGTGAGCTTAGGCGGCAGCGCGTTAGCCACCATATTTTTTACGCAAAGTTTTCATTATTTAAACCCATCGGTAGCCATATTATTACAGAAGGTGCAGCCACTAATCGCAATTTTATTGGCAGTGGTATTTTTAAAAGAGAAATTAAGCAAACAATTTTGGCTGTGGTCAATCGTTGCTCTGGCGGGTGCTTATGTAGTTACTTTTCCTGATTTGTCAGTTTCGGGTTTTAGTTTAACTGGCGGTAGTCTGGGGGCCTTATTGGCCTTAGCCGCTGCTTTTTTTTGGGGAGGGTCTACAGTTATGGGGCGCTATTTATTACGAGATTTGAGTTTTAAAGCCACCACGGCTTTAAGATTTTTAAGTGCCCTGGTATTTCTATTTGTCATTCAGTTGTATTACGGTAGGTTGAATGAAATCGCCTTAGCTTCAGGCAAAGACTGGTGGTATGTTTTTATTATTGCCATCATTGCGGGTTTAGTTTCTTTGTTTATTTATTATCGCGGCTTGAAATTCACCACCGCCTCAGTGGCTACCATAGCCGAGCTTACTTTCCCTATGGCCGCGGTGGTGATAAATTGGATTTTTTTAGATGCCGCCCTTACCTGGATACAGTTGTTGGGCAGCGCAGTGCTGCTATTTGCCATTACTAGGCTTTCCTTAGTTAATGCCAATCAAGCAACCAGTTGATTATGGAAATAAAGCCAGGTAAATACAGACATTTTAAAGGCGGCGAGTATGAGGTGATTGGCCTGGCTAAACACAGCGAAACCGGCGAAGAGCTGGTGCTTTATAAAGCACTATATGGCGATAAGGAAATGTGGGTTCGTCCCAAAGGCATGTTTTTTGAAGAGGTAGAGGTAGGGGGCAAAAAAGTACCAAGGTTTGAGTATATAGGCTAATAATTTTTATTTCTTGACTTGCCGACCATATTCAGGTAAGGTATTTTTTGCTTTTAAAAATAAATAATAATTCATTAACAATTTAAGGAGTATAAAATGCCCAGCGGTACCAACGCCAGGAAATTAATAGTCTATGAAAGAATCGCTCAATTACCGTCTGATCAAAAAACCAAAGCTCAAGCCGTGTACAAAGTGCTTGATCGCATAGAGTGGCTGACCGTTTCCCCCTTATATTTCGGCATGCTGTTTATAGGGTTGTTGCTGTGCTTGCCTTATGTAGGCATTCAATTCAAGCCGAGTGAAGCAGGGACAACCTTAGGTATTTTCTCCGCAGTCGCTGTATATATTTTAGGTGTGGTAATCCTTAAGATATTTTTCTTCAACGGCTGGCGTAAAGTGAGACTAGAGCAATTGAACGGCATGCTAGCAGGAGACCCAAGATTGAAAGAGATTATGGGTACTTTACAGAAGATTGACCCGGATATTTTCAGAAACTTAAAAAAGTTTCTGCCAGAGTTCAAGTAATATATAGTTCAAAAACGTAGTTGTAGCTCAGAATGCCAGGCCTTCGCCCAATAGCGAGAGCTAAGAAGGTCCTTGATTGCTTCACAAGCGGTCGGTTGGTAGAGCGTTTCCCAGGCCAAGGAAGAGGTCGCGGGTTCGAATCCCGCCAACTACTCAAATTCTTGACATAATTATTTATGTCAGTTAAGGTACGCAAGTTAAAAGCGGGCATAGCTCAGTTGGTAGAGCGCTTCCATGCCATGGAAGATGTCGTCGGTTCGAGTCCGAAGGCCCGCTCGAAAAATAGTTCATTAAATTTAAACACGGAAACAGCCATGGCGTAAGCATATTTATAGTATGCTGGTGAGGTTCGAAGCCTCACGGTTGGTCATACGATAGACTGAGAGCAAGTGCAGGATAGGTGGGAGACTTAGAAGTCCAATTCCGGTTGGTATGGAGTCGGAAGGTGAAATACCACCCGCTGCGTAGGTTGAATGTATAATGCGTATTCAGCGTGAAGACGCTGTTGTTACCAACTTTATATTTCGTATGATTCCGTGTTTATTGGGAAGGTAGCTCAGTTGGTAGAGTAGCGGACTGAAAATCCGCTGGTCGCTGGTTCGATTCCAGCTCTTCCCACAAAATTAGGGGCATGGTTTTGCCCAGAATGTCGTCTAGTGATGATGTTTGCTGGTTGGAGTCCGGCTGCCCCTGTCTAAAAGCTGCTATAATTTAGTTGGCTAAAACGTCGGTCTTACAAGCCGAAGATC
>CAZRDN010000032.1:2809-5964 GCA_964598875.1 uncultured Gammaproteobacteria bacterium | reverse complement strand
CATTGCCCATACTCTGAGCAAGGGAGGCAATCACATTAAAAGCATTGACATCGTCGCTTGGAATATAATAACGCTTACCATCGGCCACAGAAACATACCAAACCTGACCAGCGCTCTCGGTCTGCAAGAAGAACCTCCCCTTTTGCTGATTAGCAAAATCCTCATCAATATCTAATTTGCCATCAGCTAAAGGATTGTAGCCATTTTGTAATTCCACGTAATCAGTAAAGCCGTCACTGTCTGTATCGGCCGTGAGGGCACTGGTGCCGATGGCTTCCTCATAAATATCTGGCAAGTTATCACTATCGGTATCAGCCCCGGCTATATTCTGACTTAAACCTAGAGGAATCTTGTATAAATTATCATTAGTAATGCCGGCGGCCAAAGCTCTTACTACTGTCATAGTGTTGGGTGAACCTGGGATGTAATACTTCAAACCTGAAGTGTAGTGAACATACCAAACCTCACCATGGGCTTCGGTTTGGATTAATATTTTGCCTCTGGCTTCATTAACTACGCTTTGATTAGGCAGCGTAACCAATTCAGCTTCAGCTGTTACCAAATTTGTACAACTCAAAACCTCACCAGGCGGGTTACAATTTGTAGTGGTGGCCTGCCTAATCTCCACACTACCAGTAGCGCGCTGAAACTTAATATAGACGGTCTGACCATTACCCGAAGGTACGGTCCAAGGTAAATTTGCCACTGGGCTAATAGAAGTAGCGCTAGTGAAATTTATGTTATCAGCAATGGATATACCCGTAATATCAGAACCATAAGTAAACGACAGTGTAGCATTTGGCCCACAGGTTATAGCTGCGTTAACTGGGCTAGGATTAGGGTTACAGGACGCACCAGTACACCCACCACCTCCGCCGCCGCAATTCGGACCAGTACACCCACCACCTCCGCTAGTGTCATCATTCGTTATAGTACAGGTTTTGGTCTCGCCAGCCGCGATTACACCACTACAAGAAGCTGAACGACTCTTAGTGTAATTAAAACTATCTGCCTCATCCACATTATAGTCTCCTGGGTCTACGGTTATACTTACGCCAGGAGCTTCAGCTCCAGCAAAAGTGCTCTGCGATGGATTTTGTGCTGTAACATTCATAGTGAAATCGCCCGCCTGCTTAGTGCCAGTACCGCTATCATTGATAACGTGCTTTATCACTATAAGCGTAGTTTGGCCAAGCGGCACTTTGGTATTTACAAAAGTACAGGTTACGGTTTCATCAGCTGCTAAATCTATAGCACTTACCGGACTACCGTCATCACAAGTAGCACTCTCCTGCTGCCAGCCCTGAGGCACAACTTCAGCTACCGTATAAACACCTGGGTCCAATGGCCCACTGTTGTTTTCCTGGCCATCGCTCAGGCTGAATGAAGCCCAATCAGAGGTAAAATTAAAAACTTGCGGGTCTAACTCCGGGTCGGTTTGTTTCTTCACCACAATAACACCTTTATTAGGCGGGAGATCGTTGTTAGTTATGGTGCAGGTCTTGGTTTCCATAAAGCCAATGTTGCCCTGACAATTTTCATAACCAGTCATTTCATAACCAGACAAGAGGTCCTCGCTAACCTCATAAAAGCCAGGATCAAGTAAAACTTCAACGCCTGGTGCTTCGGCTCCGGCAAAGTCATTTGGTGTAGCATTGGTCGCCTGTACATGAATAGTGAAATCGCCTGCCTGCTTAGTGCCAGTACCGCTATCATTGATAACGTGCTTTATCACTATGAGTTTAGCGTTTTGGGGTACATCATTATTAACTATAGTGCAGGTTTTGGTCTCGCCAGCCGCTATTGTGCCTGTGCAACCATCGGACGACTCTAACTGATACCCCGGAACACTATCCTCAGTCACCACATAATCTCCTGGCGGTACTTCCATAGAAACACCTGGATCCTCAGCCCCTGCTAAAGTGTCAGTAAAACTACCGTTACCGGCGGATACATTTATATTAAATCCTGGAGCTGCTACAGAACCTCCGTTATCGTTTATCACATGCTTAATCACTATCAAGGTGCCTTTAGTAGGCTTCTCGGTATTGATAACGGTGCAAGTTTTGGTCTCATTAGCCAGTATTGTGCCATTGCAGTCGCCGGCAAATGATTTGTCATAGCCAGGATCATCCACTTCGTTTACAGAATACTGCCCCGGCTCAACCGTGACGGTCGTACCACTTTCATCACCAGGAAAAGAATCGCTGCTGGGATTGACCGCAGTGACCAACATAGTGAAATCGCCGGCAGTTTTGTCTGGCCCGCCCTGATATTGATCAACCACATGTTTAATTACGATCAAGGTCGCTTGGTCTGGTGGTGGCGGTGGTGGATCAGTATTAACAACGGTACAGGTTTTGGTCTCGCCTACAGCGATAGTACCACTACAATCTCCGCTGAATGACTTGATATAACCAAGATCATCTAATTCATCTACGCTGTACTGACCAGCCTCTAAGGTGACTGTTGTCCCGCTGTCACTGCCCGGAAACTGTGCTGGACTAGCATTAGTCGCCGTTACTTGCATAGTAAAATCACCAGCTTGTTTGTTTGGTTCTGCTGGGTCCAGATCAACTACCTGTTTTTTTACGATTAAAGTAGCCGTACACGACTTAGTGACCTGGGTTGTAACTTGATTAGAATATACCCATTGCCAATTCAGTTCGCTAGCACTGATACGCGCCTTATTGAGAATATCAAAAGTAGAACACTGCTGCGTATCATTAATTTGACCAGTCCATTCTACCCAGCCTGATTCATTAGGTACTAATGTGTTTGCATTCCAACGCAAAGTTACGCCATCAAATAATGGGCCATGGTGTCCAGGGTCTATATTACTAGAGTGGCTTTCGTTCAGGAAGGTCAGCCTACTATCCACTACATCCTCTAACCTAACACCTCCGCCGGTACAGTTTTTTGTACCACTATTCCTTATGGTTATATGGTAAGTCAAAATATCACCAGGTACGGCAGTGGCCTTATCCACTGTCTTAGTAATGACTAATTGACACTTGCCACCAGCCTCAGCTGGAGATATTAAAATGGGCGCTGGTTGGATCGGCTGAAACACCAAAGAAAATAAGGCCACCAAGGCTAATACCCTGTATGTCCAGGCCTTCAACGACGCCGGCTACTGCGCGGAGAACACATAC
>CAZRDN010000032.1:0-2799 GCA_964598875.1 uncultured Gammaproteobacteria bacterium | reverse complement strand
TATTGTGCATATGAATTAGATTATATATTAAGGCTGTTAATTAAAATTAAGTTAACAATCTACCCTATCACAGATATTCAATCTTGTCAAGAGCTCAAATTAATCACTTAGACAAGCGCACCTTAGCACTTATCGGCAAAAAATAAAAGACCTTGGCGAGCAACAACCTCACCAAGGTCCTTATACTAAATATGGATTAAAGTATGGTCAGTAGTAGAGCTAAAGCTAAGACAAATACCGTATGCCCGATTATTGATATCTTCTGGATTCTAATCTTAACCATAATATTGATCAATAGGGCGGCTGCTAAGAAAACCATGAATAGGAAATAAAACTGGCGCACTGAATCGTTCAAATTATGCACCGTGAAGAAACCGAAGAGTTTAGCATAGCGATCACTGCCCTCATTAAAGGTGTAAAGGTTCTGCACTTTAGTGTGTGGCGCGACCCAAGCCAGAGTAAACCTCTCGGTGGTGCCGGTTGGCGAAGTTGCTACCACATACAATTGCTCGCCGTTCTGACTAATCACAGACTGGTCATAGGCTAAATGGCCTTGCCAAATATTTTGATTATCAGCTGAACTACTTAACTGGATCCAATTATCTCCCAAATAGGCTGCTGCTGAATCAGTATCCTTTAGTAAAAGTTTAATATCATAATAGCCTTCTTGTTGCATCACAACTACAGTTGATTCGTCCAAAATAGGAGCCACAGTAACGGCTGGCGCTGCTATAGGCTCTGGCGAGCTGACTGGTTCAACTACTACTGGCTCAGTTATAGGTTGAGTGACTGGTACAGCTACTGGTTCTTGTTCAACCGGCGGACTATTGGTAACCACTGGTTGTGCTCTAGTAGCTGGAGGCACGGTTACCGCCACCACTGGCTGTGTAGTTTCAGTAGGCGCACCAAACATCTGTACAACAAAAGTGGTGGGGAACCCTTCAAATTCACCCATAGCTACACCTATGCCAATTTCCGTATAATTTTGATTAACAATATTGGCCCGATGGGAAGGGCTAGCCAACCATCCTTCCTGTACACCTTCAGCTGAGGTAAAATGCACCGCTAAATTTTCACCAGCGTACCTATATTTATATCCAACCTGCGCCATCCAGCTCCAAGGCGTAACACCCTTCGGGCTAACATGGGCAAAATATTGATTAGCCACCATATCTTGTGCTTTGTCATTGGCGGCTTGTGTTAATTTATCGCTAACCTTAAGACTATTTAAACCTAAGTTTTCTCTGGTTTGATTAGTTAAGCTAACTATATTGTCTGAGGTAATAGCACTGGAAAAAAGACTAGACGAAGGCAAAACCACCGGCACAACTACTGCTAAAACCTTGAGCAGCACCAAGAGAACGCTATACCCCACCAACACCCGGTGCTTTAATAAGTGCGGATGATGATTATTGGCCTCATGCGGCACAATATGATCCCGCAAGTGTTTAAGGGTTCTAACAGTGTGTTGTTTTGATTTGTGTAAAATCTTCTTCATATACTAATTAGCGCCATATCAAAAAGAACATATCACTATACACCATCTAAACCAATATGTCAAGAGGCTAGCCAAACTCTTTGCTTATAAGACCTAAGGATAAACTTGCTTACCCTCATCATCCTCCACGATTATGGCATTGGTTGGACAAGAGCGAGCTGCCTCTAATACCATTTGGGCCTCAGCCGACAAATTCTTATAATCAGTCCAGTCACTGCCCTTATCCCCTGCCAGTCTTTTGATAACAGCCTTGCCTTCCTCATCCAGCTCAAAAACCTCAGGTAAAAGAGCGATGCAGGAGGCCGCACCTATACAAAGATCTCGGTCAACTTTTACTCGCATATTTATATTATTACTTAATAGTAAAATAATCCTATTTAGGCACTATCCGAGGCGTAACTTTCAAATCAAAGCAATGTTCTCCTGTAGGGTGCGACCAATTTACTTCCATTATCGGCTCATAATACATCCTTGATTTATTTTGATCCATTTCCTTATCATCCGTTTCGAAGGTAGCACACAGTTGGTAATTCAAACCATCACCAACAACATATTGATATGGCTGCCCACTGACTGGATCAGTTGCTAATTGTGGCATATACCCTTGGGCCAACACTTCTAGGTTTTCTGGTAACTTACTTTCGCGATCATAATAATTCTGAACCTGATAATAAATATTTTGCAGTTCCATTAGCCGCTCATTATCCCTAACTAACTTTTGCCTATTTAGTGGCGAGCCCGTAAGTATAAATCCAACTATTATTGCCACTAAAATTACTATAATAAAAGCCAAACCATGAATTTTTTGCCAATTAACTGGGTATGGCCGCTTATGCTCATCGCGTTTAACAGTTATATAATAATACGCTACCACCCAACCACCTATTACCAAAATTGTTATAACCTTTAGGAAAAAACGAGTATTTAATTCACCAGCTAAAAATCTATAGACCAACGCAATAACATCCCCTATAACTGTAGCTGAGGCTAAAAACAATACTATGTATATTAATAACCTACGAATTTTCGACATTGCACTTGTCCGACTGTTTGAAATGTCACGGACAAGAGCGAATGTGACAACAAAAAATACCGGCGCTACAACTATTAACGATGCCAACGGCCATGGCACCGTAGAACCACTATTGTAATAAGAATAGGCAACTTCTGAGGGTAAATAACGATCAATCAATGCAAATATTACACTACCTAATGACGTAGCTACTATACCTAATGTTATAAATTGTAATAAATAAAAGAAAATCTCACGGCCTGATGATTTTGGTGCTGGTGGAGGTGGT
>CAZRDN010000031.1:0-5995 GCA_964598875.1 uncultured Gammaproteobacteria bacterium | reverse complement strand
CACCTCGCTCTTGCCAAGCACTAATAATCCTCAGCTTATCCGAAGGCACTGCTCTGGCATAAACCGAAACTTCCGCTACCTTGGTCTTTAATTTGGCATCATCGATCTGCTGCAATTCATGTCCATCAATCACATTTACCCCTTCGGCTGGCAAACCAACCTCACGGGCGATCGCTTGAGCGGTTAATTTATGATCACCGGTTATCATTACCACCCTAATACCAGCCTGTTTAGCCATAGCAACGGTTGGCACCACCTCAGCACGCAAAGGATCTTGCAGAGCGGCAATGCCTAGGTAAGTAAATGCCTGTTTATTTATGGTTTTCTCCAATTCGGCTAAACCTGATTTAGCGTCTAACATAGCTTCAGCTAAAACAATCAACCTCAAGCCTTTGCTGGAAAGATCATTAGTTAACTGTAAAAATTTATTTTTAGTGACAGCTGTAAAGCGCTGTTTCTTTCCCAGTTTCATTATTTGCGAACAATATTGCAAAACCTTTTCTGGCGCTCCTTTAAGATAGGCTATGTTACCTTTTTTAGACTTATGTAATGTCAGCATGAATTTACGCTCGGAACTGAAAGGCACTTCAGTAATTAACGGCAACTCCTGCCTTAACCCCTCTATATCTATACCAGCCTCCTGAGCAGCAATCAGCAAGGCTCTTTCCGTAGGACTGCCAATAACCACCGGCTCACTTAAATTATCTTTAGGATTTTCTATATAAGCATGGGATGATAATGAGCCTACTTTAAGTAAATGCAAAGAGGCGGAACCATCTTCCATTTTTTGCGCCCTAGTTTCTACTTCACCATCAGGCGTCAGTAATTTAACCACCCTCATTTCACCCGCTGTTAAAGTGCCGGTCTTGTCCACACAAATGACAGTGGTTGATCCTAAGGTTTCAGCAGCCACCAGGCGCCGAACTAAAGCGTGACGCTGCAAGGTACGTCTCATGCCTAGCGCTAAAATAGCCGTCACCACCACAGCTAAGCCTTCAGGTACGGCTGACACAGCTATAGCAACTGCCAAAGTGAAAATATCTTTAAAGCTATAGCCAATGACCATGCCTAGAATGACCACCAAAACAGACAATACCAAAATGACCGCTCCGATCGCTTTACCGAATTTACTTAATTTTTGCGTAAGTGGTGTATCAGTCTCAGCAATATCAGACAACGAAGTGGCCAATTGGCCAATTTCTGTAGCAATCCCTGTGGCTACCACATAACCACTGCCTTGACCTCTGGTGATTAACGAACCCATATATAGCATGTTGTGGCGTTCGGCCAACACAACGCCAGGGGCTAATTTTTCAGCACGCTTGGCAGCTGGTTGAGATTCACCTGTTAAAAAAGCTTCGTTGGTTTCTAATTCTAAGGATCTGTCTAGTCGTATATCTGCCGGCACTCTGTCACCAGCTGATAATTTAACTAAATCACCTGGCACCAAATCTTCAGCTGGAATGGTTATTTCATTACCCTCTCGTATGACATGCGCCATGTGCTGTACGAATTTTTGTAACTCTTGCAAAGCGTCTTCAGCTTTCCTTTCTTGCCAAAAACCAACTATAGCGTTAGCTAAAACAGCTGCCAGAATTACGACCGCGTCTACCGTCTCACCTACAGAAGCCGAGAGTAAAGCTGCTATTAATAACACTACGACTAGTGGGCTGGTGAACTGTCGGAAAAATACTAAAAATACCGAGACCTTCTTGGCTTTGGGTAATTCATTTCTACCGAACTCTTTTTGATTGATGACAAGTTGTTGTCCTGATAAGCCGGACTTGGAAGTTTTTAAATCGCTCAAAACCTCATCCAGTACTAAACTATGCCAAATTATCCCTGCGCCTGATTTTGGTTTGGGCATAATTCCTATTTACTAGTTAGACCACTTTTGCCGCGTGACGGCGGATGATAGGGCAGTCTGATCTGCTCTTTTTTGCCGAACCCTGCCGACTTACGCACTTTAAATGATGAAGGTGTGCGATATCTGGTTACACGGGCATTACTTTTAGACGCATAATTTCTCATACCAAAATTATACCATAATAACAAAATATCTCCCTCTCAGGAGATACTTTTTTGGTGGGTCTTCCTGGGAATCTGTCCTGGGCAGCGCCAAAAACTCGGGCTCGCTCGTTTTCGTCGACGTTCAGCTGCAGCTATAACTTAGCTTCACTTCTGCCCTTCGATTCCTTAATCAATATATAAAAATCCCTTCGCCTGCCGGTGAAGAGATTTTTATGGTGGGTCTGGTGGGAATCGAACCCACGACGCCCAGCTTAAAAGGCTGGCGCTCTACCATTGAGCTACAGACCCATATCTAAATACTCGCGGTAGTATTCTAATCACTTATGGCAATTTTTTCAAGTCCTGTCTGGCAAAGCTAATAACTTAAAGAGTAATTCCCTAGTTACCTCAACATCAGCCAAAGCCCTGTGGGCTTGTGGTTGCGGTATGGCAAAATGCTTGGCTAAGTAACTCAGACTATAGCTTGCCACCACGATCTTTCTTTTGGCTAAATCAATGGTGTCAAGAGTTGGATTAGATAAAGTGGGTAAGCCCAACTGCTTAAGATGGTGATTGATAAAAGCCAGATCAAATCTGATATTATGCGCTACCAAGGTCGCGCCCGAACTAAAAAGCGTAAAAGCTGGCATTACTTCAATCAAAGCCTTGCCTTCTTTCACCACCATTTCATTGGTAATACCATGTATGGCCATGGCTTCCGCTGTCATTTTTTTACCAGGGTTGACCAAGTAGGAAAAAGTATCCACCACCTGCTTATTGCTAAGGCGTTGGGCAGCTAATTCCACCACAGCATGCCCCTCCTCTGGCTTCATACCAGTGGTTTCAACATCAAATATCACATAGTCCAAAGCATCTTTAGGCATAGCTGGCAGTTTAGTGAATTTACCCCTTATTGTCGAGCCTTTTGCCTAAAAATTGTTAACAAGTTGTGCAAGCTTAAGCCTTGATTATGACCTGGGCAAACACTACAATTAACCTACTATGCCTACCATACCTAAGGCCTCACTGGACCGGTTGCCTCCACAAAATTTAGAAGCCGAAGTCTCTACCTTAGGGGCTTTACTAATAGACAAAGATGCTGTCATCAAAGTGGCAGATTTTTTGGACCCGTCAGATTTTTACCAGGATTCTCACGGCCAGATCTATGAGGCCATGCTCGATCTATATGAGAACCGCATACCTATAGATATTCTATCCTTATCTAGTCGCTTGCAAGAGAAGGGCCTATTAGAAAAAGTCGGCGGTCATGCTTATTTGTCAGAATTGGCTTCAGCTGTACCAACCGCCAGTCACGTATCGGCTTACGCTAAAATTATTCAGCGTAAAAGTATTTTAAGAAAACTCCTACGTGCCGCCTCCGATATAACCGCCCTGGGTTATCAAGAAAGCGAGGATGTGGATGAACTATTGGATGAAGCGGAAAGGAAACTTTATTCTGTTTCCCAGCGTTATTATCAGCAAAATTTCATTCCTATAAAATCCGTTTTGAATGAGGCTTTTGATCGTATTGATGAGCTGCATCGCGAATCAGGTAAGCTTCGTGGCTTGCCTACTGGTTTTGGCGTGCTAGATAACCTACTGGCCGGCTTACAAAAATCAGATCTTATAATTTTAGCTGCCCGTCCGAGCGTAGGAAAAACCACCCTGGCCCTAGACATCGCCCGCCATGTGGCCTCCAGGCAAAAAATACCAGTAGGGATTTTTAGCTTAGAAATGTCCAAGGAGCAATTGGTGGATAGACTACTCTGCGCCGAAGCGGGCGTAGATATGTGGCGTATGAGAACCGGACGATTGTCAGATAAAGAAGATGATTTTCCCCGCATCGGCCATGCTATGGGTGTGCTTTCTGAGGCGCCGATCTTTATTGATGATTCAGCTACCTGCAATATCATGGAAATCCGCACCAAAGCACGCCGACTACAATCGGAACACAAGCTGGGTTTGGTACTAGTAGACTACCTGCAATTAATGGAAGGTAGGTCAAGCGAAAATCGCGTACAAGAAGTCTCGGAAATCACCCGCGGCCTTAAAGCTCTAGCCCGTGAGCTTAATGTGCCGGTGCTAGCCTTGTCTCAGCTCTCCCGAGCAGTGGAAACCACTCGTCCGGCAATTCCTAAACTGGCCCACTTAAGAGAATCAGGCTCCATTGAACAAGACGCTGACGTGGTCCTATTTATTTATCGAAAATCTTCTGATAAGGGATATGATACGCGTGATCTTACCGAAGAAGAAAAACATATAGCTGAGATTCATATTGCCAAGCACCGTAATGGCCCGACAGGCATCGTGAATTTATTTTTTGACGCGGACCATGTGACTTTCAAAAACCTGGAAAAAACAAACACGGCACCACCACCCGAGCAAAATCCCTAAATCTTTATCCAAACTATATTATGTCCTCAATGTTTTCCAAACTCAAAGAAATAAAAGACCTCCGTTCACAAGCCAAAAATCTACAAAACCAGCTCAAGGATGAACATGTAGAAACTTCGGCTGCTTGGGGTAAAATCAAGGTTAAAATGAATGGTAATCAGGAAGTGGAAAATGTAGCCATTGACCAGGACTTACTAAATCCCACTAAAAAATCAGATTTAGAAAACGGCCTCAAAGAGGCTATTAATGACGCGAACCACAAAGTACAAAAGATAATGGCAGAAAAAGTGCGCAAGAGTGGCGGCTTGAATATTCCCGGATTATCATAAACCACCAACGCTGCAAAACAGGGTAGCTTTCTACCTTGTTTTTAGTTATGATTAGAATATTATGTCGCCTACCCCTCATGCTTTAGAACGACTTATTCGTGAATTTACTAAACTGCCTGGTATTGGTCCTAAAACCGCTGAACGGTTAGTCTATTATCTCTTAAAGCAACCAAAAGAAGAGCTTGAGGCTATGGCAGACAGCCTAAAGCAAGCTAAAAACGAAGTGGTGGTTTGCCGCTTGTGTTTTAGGTTTACTGACCAAGACCCCTGCCCTATTTGTTCTAATGCCAAACGCGACAAGACTTTATTATGTATAGTGGCAGAATCACAAAATATTCCGGTAATAGAAAAGACCGGTGCCTTTAGTGGTCTTTACCATGTTCTGGGTGGTTTGATAAGCCCCTTAGAGGGAATCACGCCTGATAAGCTTAAAATTAATGAATTAGAGCAGAGGCTAAAAGCTAATGGCGTAAAAGAAGTTATTTTAGCTTTAAATCCTGATTTGGACGGTGAGACCACCTCATTGTATCTAGCCAAGCTGATCAAACCGTCGGGCATAAAAGTGACGCGCCTAGCTCGCGGACTACCTATGGGGGCGGACCTGGAATATGCTGACGAGGTCACCCTAGAAAGCGCCCTGACCGGTAGACGAGAGGTGATTTGAACAAATAAAAAACCCCGCCAAGCGGGATTTTTTATTTTATTTATGCGGCGTCATCCATTGACCCTTCGTCTGTATTCTCTTCACTACCGCCCTCATCCTGGGTCATTGGCTCATTAGCCTGAGGATCATCAAACATGATGTCTCTCCTGTTGCCTCCCAGTATCACGAAAACACTGGCAGGTTAGGTTAATTAGAAAAATTAATTAATACCGGTCACCTTAACTTCAGTAAACGGCTGGCGATGACCGTATTTCTTGTGATATCTTACTTTAGCTTTATAATGTACTACTTCTATCTTTCTGGCACGTCCTTGCTTCAATACCTCGGCTGAGACCTCTGCTTTGGCCTTTGGCTTACCAACTTCAACCTTATCACCGGCCACATCAGCTACTAGTAAAACATCAGCAAACGATAACTTATTATTATCAGAAGCTAATTTCTCCACCTGTAACTTGCTGCCTTCCTTTACCAAGTATTGTTTTCCCCCGGTTTTTATAACTGCTAATTTAGACATATAAACACAAAATAAAAAGAGGTTAAATAACCTGCTATCTCGTAGGAATAATCATAAACCAAGCCTATAGTCCTGTCAACCCCA
>CAZRDN010000030.1:5159-6218 GCA_964598875.1 uncultured Gammaproteobacteria bacterium | reverse complement strand
ATGTATATTATTGTAACTTATCATCATTAAGAAACAAAATAAAGAGGTATGAATGACATCAAAAACAAAACCGGACCAGACTTTAATCGTTTTTGGACGCCAAGTTGGTGTTGTCTGGGATGAAAATAATAAAAAATTTGTTCCCATCTTCTTCCGTGATACTGATGCGGACAATGCCATATCGGTACATCTAGGCCAAAGCACCCACTATTCAGATAAAAAAGCTGGTATAAAACATACCACACCAAGTACCAAAAGCGGCACTATCACTAAACTAAGCTACCCCTACGAAAATAAATGGCTGCAATGGCTGGTAGAAATTGAGGGCGTTGAGCACCCGCTGGAATACCAATGGGAAGTATCATCGGAATAACAGATCTTTACCTGAACTCCTCTTAAACAGTTCAGGTTTTTATATAATTATAAAAAGAGTCTGCCTGTTTTTGCACATTAAAATCCTTTATGCGCCCACGGCCTGCCTGACCTAACTTTATTCTCATGGTTTCATCTGTGAGCAATAATAAGATATTTTTTTCCATCTCACTATCGTTTGCCACTAAAATACCAGACTCACCTACTGCCTCCGGTACCCCGCCAACCCTACTGCCAATTATCGGCTTACCAGCCGCTTGGGCCTCTAAGTAAACAATACCAAAACCCTCCACATCGACCTTGTCATCTATCGGGGCCAGGATAAATAGTTCACAAATCTCATACCAGGCATATTTTTCTTCATCGTTGATATTGCCAGTAAAAATTACCCTGCTTTTAAGTGTTTTGCTTTTTTCTTTAAGCCGTTCAGCCTCTGGACCATGACCAACTACTACATAGACTAAATTATCAAAACCGGATTCAACTTTAGACAAACAACTGATAACGCGGTCTATACCCTTGCGCTTAACCAGCCTGGAAATCGTCAGGATCACCCGCTGGTTACTTATTTGATACTTAGATTTAAGACTCTGTATAACTTCAGGTGAGACTACTGGCTGGGATATGCTCGGGTAAATAATTTTTATTTTCGCTTTTCGGCCTGCTGTTTTTTATAACACTGGCCTC